>JBARWW010000430.1:0-14350 GCA_049647005.1 Acidaminobacteraceae bacterium
GAATTTTGCCATAAGTATGCAAAAGAAAATTTTTCTTGGAAACATTCAATAGGTGAGGTTGAAGATTTATATAGAGCAGTAATTGAAAACAGTAAAAAGTAAGTTTACTAGCAGATAAAACTTCAAAAGTTGAAAACATCAAAGGAGGTTACTTATGAATATAGCAGTAGTAATACCTACGTATTGGAGTAGAAAAAAGGACGATCCGTGGATTGAGGGAGACGCAATTTATGATCATCCAACACCGCTTGATGGTGATGATACATTAGGAAGAACTCTTGAGAGTATGAAACTCTTAGATAACCAAAATTTCAAGTTAATAATACCTGTTTGTCCAACAACTGATGAAATTGAAGATGAGGCTGAAGATATTGTTAGAAGGATTGTAGAAGAGGCGGATCTTGGCTTCCCAACCTATATATTTACACAGAAAAACCTTAGAAATATTAAGACATATCTGCGTGATAAAGGATTATCAGAAAAATCAAATATGCTTTTAAATCAAAAGGGATACTCAAACGTTAGAAATATATGTCTTTATTCGGCCCACGTACTTGGTGTCGATGCAACTATACTAATTGATGATGATGAAGTCTTTGAAAATACTGCATATGTAGATATGGCGGTTGAATTTATAGGAAAGAGGATTTATGGAAAAGGTATATACGGTGTGGCTGGCTATTATCTAAATAAGTATGACGAGTTTTATGATGACGTAAACATTGTACCATGGATGACTTATTGGGATAGATTTGGGTCTAAAACAAAGGCATTTGATAAAATTATAGCATGTGATCCTAGAATTAAAGTAACGCCATTTGCATTTGGTGGGGCTATGGTTATACATAAAAACCTACTTAAAATGGTTCCATTTGATCCTGCGGTAAGACGTGGAGAAGATATTGATTATCTTATTAACGCTAAGATGTTTGGTTATGACTTTTTCCTAGATAATAAATTAAATGTAAAACATTTGCCACCAAAGAAAAACCACCCAGTCTGGAAAAGACTACGTGAAGATACGTATAGATTTATGTACGAGAGAGCTAAGATTAGAAGTCAATATGAAGTAAATAATATGACTAAAGTATCTGCAGATGACTTCGCGCCATATCCTGGTGATTTTTTAAGAGGCGACTTAGAAGATAAGATATATAAAACTAATGTGCTACTTGCGCTTGATTATCTTGCAAATGGAAACATTGATGGTTGTCAGGAATCTCTTAGAAATATATACCTAAGTAAAAATGATGCTATTCCTAAGAAAGATCCTTTTACTGAGTACAGAAGAAGACAAAAGGAATGGGTAGAATTAATTGACTTAACTTCGAATGAGAGAATGGATGTCAGAAAAATTATGGAAAGCAATAATATAACTAGAATGCACTATAAAATTGATCCAGATAGATATAAAAATATATCTAATACTGTTAAATTAGATAACTTCTCTAAATTTGAAGATTTTAAAGGTTTAACTGAGGATGAGCTTTTAACTCTTGCATCTATAACAGAGATGCGTGCCTATAATGACTCAGACCCTGTATTTTTAGAGGGGGATAATTCTTTAGAATTATTCCTTATCATAACTGGTTGTGTTAGAATTGTTGAATTTAATAGTAAAAAAGAAGAAATTGTGCTTGGAACTGTTTGTTCAAATGGCGTAATTGGCGAGACTTTTATGGTTAAGGATTCATATAATGTTACTGGTATAGCCAACGAATTTACAGAACTTATGGCACTAAAAAAAGAGGATCTTACAAGACTTATAGAAGAGGAACCTGCTCTAGGTAATAAACTATTGTTTATATTCCTAGATAGACTATACTTCAAGTTAAATAGAACTAATGCTTTATACAAAGAAAAAGTTATAGATGAAGAGAGTTTAACCGAGATGTATTAGACTAGTTATAAGAAAGTATTTAATTAAAAGTGTTAAGAAGATTTATTAAAAGCGAGAAATGATAAAAGATTTCTCGCTTTTTGAATGATATAATAAAATTAACTAAAAATTAAGAAAATATTAAGCAAATTAGTGAATACTATTAGTATAATAAAAATACAAAAAAGTTTTATTGGGAGGATATATATGAGGAGAAAAGTAAGGAAAGCGATAATACCTGCAGCTGGTTTTGGTACTAGATTTTTACCTGCAACAAAGGCACAGGCTAAAGAAATGATGCCAATAGTTGATAAGCCAGCAATACAATACATAGTTGAGGAAGCAATAAATTCTGGAATTGAAGAAATTCTTATTATAAATGGAAGAAATAAAGAATCAATTGTAAATCATTTTGATAAATCTTATGAGCTTGAAGCCGTACTTAGAGAAAAAGGTAAAACAGATTTATTAAAAATAACTGAGGATATATCTTCAATGGCAAATGTACACTTTGTTAGACAAAAAGAAGCAAGAGGACTTGGTCACGCTGTTCTTTGTGCGAAAGCATTTATTGGTGATGAGCCATTTGCAGTGCTTCTTGGTGATGATATAGTTGATAGTGAAATACCTTGTTTAAAACAATTAATAAATGTTTATGATGAGTTCGGTGGATCTGTACTTGGTGTTCAAAGCGTTGATCCGAGCCAAGTTGATAAGTATGGCATTATAGATGGAAATATGATTAAAGACAAAACTTATAGAGTTAAAACTATGGTTGAAAAGCCTGATATAGGTAAAGCTCCTACAAATGTTGCTGTTCTTGGAAGATATGTTATATCACCAGAGATATTTGGAATCCTAGAGAAGACTGAGCCAGGTAAAGGTGGAGAAATTCAGCTTACAGATGCTCTTAAGGTTCTTGCTAAGCAAGAGATTATGTATGCATATGATTTTGATGGAACTAGATATGATACTGGAGATAAACTTGGATATCTTAAGGCAACTGTAGAATTTGCCCTAAAACATAAAGATGTTAAAGATGGATTTAGAGATTATCTTAAAAATATGATAGAATCACTATAGAATATAAACTTATGAATTGGAGTATATGATTTATGAACGTTTTTGTGCAAAATAAAATACTTTCAGTATTTATAATGTCAATAGCACCTATAAGTGAGCTTAGAGGTGCTATACCTCTTGGAATATCACTCGGAATGACACCAGAAGAGGCGGCTATTATAAGTATATTTGGAAATGCTATTATAGTTCCAATACTGCTACTAATTATTAAACCCTTGTTTGACAAATTTAGAGCTATTAAGTTATTTACTTCATTTGTTGAAAAATTTGAATCAAGAGCAGCTAAAAAAGTTAAGAGTTATAGAAAGTTTAGATTATTAGGTCTCTATATTCTAGTTGCAGTACCACTTCCTACAACTGGTGTGTATACTGGTTGTGTAGCGGCGACGGTTATGAATATAAAGTTTAAAAATGCACTTATTGCTATAGTTGCTGGAGTGTTTACTTCAGGATTTATAGTATATAGCCTATCAACTCATGCTATAAGGATATTTGGAATATAAATTTGTAATTTGATATGTAAGGAAGTGTTATCTTGGATAAAAAGAAAGTTTTAATTACTGGTGGTGCTGGATATATAGGTACACATACATGTCTAGAACTTATAGCTAGTGGATATGAAATTGTAGTGATTGATAATTTTTCTAACAGTAAAGAAGAGGCTCTTAAAAGAGTTTTTGATATAAGTGGTAAAAAATTTGATTTTTATGAAGGCGATGTTCTCGATAAAGAGTTTTTAAGAGATGTTTTTAGTAAACATAATATCTCATCAGTGATTCATTTTGCTGGACTAAAATCAGTTGGAGAATCGGTTGAAAAACCGCTTATGTATTACCACAATAATGTGGCTGGGACAATTGCACTTTGTGAAGTTATGAGTGAATTCAATGTTAAAAAAATAGTTTTTAGTTCATCGGCAACTGTTTACGGTGATCCTGCTAGTGTTCCGATACTCGAGAGTTTTCCACTAAGTACTACAAATCCATACGGAAGAAGTAAACTTATAATTGAAGAAATTTTAGGTGATCTATATTTGTCTGATAATGAATGGTCTATAGTTATACTAAGGTATTTCAACCCAATTGGTGCACATAGCAGCACTAGAATTGGAGAAGATCCAAATGGTATTCCAAATAATATTATGCCTTATATAACACAAGTTGCTATAGGCAAAAGAGATGAATTGAGTGTATTTGGAAATGACTACAATACTCATGATGGAACAGGAGTAAGAGATTATATACATGTTGTTGATCTAGCGCACGGACATATATGTGCACTTGAAAAGGCACTTTCTACAAGTGAAATAAACTACTATAATCTAGGAACAGGAAAAGGATATAGTGTACTTGATTTAGTAAAAGCATTTGAAGAAGTGAGTGGTGTAGAGATACCTTATAAGGTTATATCTAGAAGAAGTGGAGATATAGCAGAGTGTTACGCTGATACTGAAAAAGCTTTTATTGAACTTGGATGGAAGGCACAGAAAAACATAGTAGATATGTGCCGTGATTCATTTAATTGGCAAAAAAACAATCCAAGTGGATATTTATAATAATATAAAAAAGGCGGCTATTAAAAAATGGCCACCTTTTTTAGTATAAATATTTATGGAGTAAAACCCCGTTTTCGCTTAGTTGATAAGATAAGTAAATCTTAAAATATATATATTTAAACAGTTCTCTTATCATAAAATACTGTGTTTCCAAGTTTACCTTCGCGTGATCCGTGAGAGTAACCAACTACATTAAAGTGCTCAGATAAATCAAGTGCAAGTTTTTCGTAGTTTGAATTTTTCCCTCTAAGACATGTTGAAAGATGAATTGTATCAACACCTTCGTCTATAAGTCGTTCAATTTTTTTATCAAAATCTCCACCTGTATGTGTAAAACCTAAAATTTCAGTGTTTTCATCGTATTCGCTAAAAGCATCAGATCTTGAAAAGAAGGCTTTGAAACAACCCTTTCCAGTACATTTATATGATGTCTCTTCGTTTATTATGATAGCAATTTTCATTATGAGTCTCCCTGTTAGTTTATTTACTATCATTATAATATACTATGTATGGCAAAAAAGCCGTAACTAATGTCACCTAAAAAGCACAATAAAATATTTTTAAGTGTAGTATTTTATTAAAAACATAAAGAAAGCTACCATTTTCATGGTAACTCTTTAGTATTGTTTGGACTTAAGTCAAAAATTAAAGTTATTCAAATTTGTCATACATAACTAGATTTTCTGGAATACCTTTAGCAATTAGAATTTCAACAACAGCATCAATCATAACGGGACTACCACAAAGGTAAGCCTCTTTACCAACACCATCAAGTACGTATTTTTCTAACATATCAGTTACACGTCCAGTTTCACCAGTCCAGTTATCTTCTGTCTTAGGCCTAGATAAAACCGGTAGAAGAGTAAAGTTTGGCATATCTTTTTCAAGGGCCTCAAGTTCATCCATCATATATAAGTCATCAACTGTTCTAGCACCAAAATAAAATGTACACTTTCTATCTATATTATTACTTCTCATATGTTTTAATATAGACATAATTGGAGCCATACCAGTACCTATAGCTACCATTATCATTTCATTATTATTATCTTGATAACAGAAATCGCCAAATGGTCCAACTACAGTTAACTTTTCATTTTCTTTAAGATGTTGATGTATATAAGTTGAACATTTACCCTCGGGAATATAACCTATAAATAGCTCTATATGATCTTTTTCTGCTGGCGAACTAGCAATAGAGTAAGCTCTATAGACTTCTTCATCATTGCCCTTATAAGTAGGCGTTAATATCTGTATAAATTGACCAGCCTTAAACTCTATTTTTTTGTCTTTTGGAAGTGCAAGTTTTACGTGTTTAATCTTTGGAGTAACAGGATCAAGTCCATTAACTATATAGTCATACTGCTTAACATTGAAAAGCTCAGCAGGTATTTCTATCTGTATATCTTCTTTAACTTTAAGCTGACAAGAAAGTCGAATTCCTTCCTCTGCTTCTTGCTCAGTTACGTATCCACGCTCTGTAGCGAGTAATTGTCCACCGCCGGATTTAACATGAATTTTACAGTAACCACAACTACCTTTACCACCACAGGCTGATGGAATAAAAATTTCTTGCTCGACTAAAGTTGATAATAGAGTGTCTCCACCATCAACAATATATTCTTTTTCTTTATTTATAGATAACTTAACCTCTCCGTAATTACCGATAGTCTTATTTGCAACCGATAATAGAAGGGCAAGCGACCCAGAAATACTAGATATCATTAGTAATGATGTCAAAATTGGGTTCATATAAGCCTCCTAAATTATTTCGTTCATTTACTGAATCTGAACGATTCCAGAGAATCCAATAAACGCTAGTGCCATAAGACCGGTGATAATAAGTGTAATGCCCGGACCCTCAAGTCCTTTTGGAAGAGGATTATTCTTAATTTTTTTACGAATACCAGCCATAGTAACTATAGCAAGTGTCCACCCGATACCTGATCCAAAACCAAATGCAAGTGATTGAAGTAATGTGTAATCACGAATAATCATAAATAGCGATACACCAAGAATTGCGCAGTTTACAGTTATAAGCGGTAAAAATATACCAAGTGCGTAGTATAGTGTTTGGAAGTATCTATCGATAATCATCTCAACTAACTGAACAAAGGCAGCTATTATAATTATAAATACAATATATCTAAGATGTTCGAGTCCAAGTGGAACTATAACCTTATGATAAACGATATAGTTAAGTAGTGTTGTGAAAGTAAGAACAAAAGTAACTGCTTGTCCAAGGCTAAGTGATGTTTTAATTTCGCTTGATATCGCGATAAATGAGCACATTCCAAGGAAATTGGAGAGAATCATATTGTTAGTAAATATTGCTGCAAAAAATATTACGAGTGGATTTATCTCAATCATGCGCTAGCGCCCCCTTTCTTTACATCTTCTTTATCTGGGAATATGTTTCTAGAAACCCATATAACAATACCAAGCATAAAGAATGCTCCCGGTGGCATTATCATAAGAGTCCAGCTAACCCAGTTAGCTCCAAGAACGTTGATTCCAAATAAAGAACCAAATCCAAGCAATTCACGAACAAATGCAATTATAAGTAGTACTATGGTGTAGCCAAGACCAGATGCAACTCCATCTAGAAAAGATGCAATTGGAGGGTTCTTTTGAGCAAATGACTCTGCACGACCCATGATAATACAGTTTGTTATAATAAGTCCAACATATGGTCCAAGTGCCTCGCTCATATTTGGATAATATGCTCTTAAGAATATATCAACGATAATTACATATGAAGATATAATTAAGGTTTGAACCATCATACGTATATGTTTTGGAGTAAATACTCTTATAAGAGATATGGTAAATGATGAAAATGCAGTTACAAATACAAGCCCGAGTCCCATTACTAGAGAGTTCATCATAAGGTTGGTTACTGCAAGTGCGGAACATAAACCAAGTATCTGCCTAAATACAGCGTTATCTTCCCAAATACCCATGGTGAAGATTTTTTTAGTCTTAGTTGACATCTAGAATTCCCCCCTTACTTCCTCTAATATATAACTTATGCTTGTGTTAAACATTTTGCGAACTGAGTCAGATGTAAGAGTAGCTCCAGTAATAGGTTCTGCATTAGAACCTGGTGCCGGGCTATAAATTATAACTCCAAGCTTCTCACTTTCAGTTTCACTCATTTTTATGCCCCTGAATTGATCTTTGAACCATAATTCGTCTATTCTTCCACCAAGTCCAGGCGTTTCAGAATGTGAAATAAAGTCTACACCGATAATTTCATTATAATCTTGATCAAAGGCAATGTATCCCTTTATAGTTCCCCAAAGCCCCTTGCCTTCTATTGGAAAAGCATATCCGATAATTTCATTATCTTCTGTTGCTACATAAACGTCGAAATTCTCGTTGTTAACAGGTTTTTGTGAAAGTACTTGATTATATAGTTTATCAATTTCTTCTCTAGAAGCTTTGGAGTCAAAATCGATATCAAAAACATAAAGAAGAGTTTTTTGATTTTTAAAATCAGCCTGAGCCTTAATTGTATCAATAGTAAGTTCATTAATAAGAGAAAGTGCAAAAGTGAACACTACTGAAACTAAAATCATAAAAAAGACAGGATATACAATCGACTTTTTCTTTTTCTTATTAGCCATTAGTAGCACTCCTTTCTTTCTTCTTTGCCTTTAGATATTTCACTAATTCATCTAGGATTGGTGCAAAAGTATTTCCTATTAATATTGCAAACATAATACCGCCTGCAAATAAAGCGAATCCTCTAATTATAACTGTAATCATACCTATCATAATTCCATAAATCCATTTTGCTTCTTTAGTCTTAGGTGATGATATGGGATCTGTTGCCATAAATACAGCACCAAATAATAAACCGCCAGAAAGCAAACCAAATATAGGGTTTGGAACTTGGGTAACTCCCATAAAGTTCATAGTTAAAGTAAGTGCTAAAAATCCTATTATTACGCCAAACATGGATTCTTTTGCAGCAGTTTTAGTGTAGAGCAAATAAATACCTGCAATAATAATTAAAATTGCACTAGTTTCACCCATAGAACCAGATATATTACCAAGAAGTAATGATTTGTAATCTGTAAGTTGTCCAGTTGCCCTAAATAAAAGCATTGGTGTTGCTGTGCTAACTGCGTCTGCTTGTGGTTGTATGTAAGAAGTAAATCCACCAAGAAATGATGTGTTAAGAGCATTCTCGGTCCACTGGATAGTTAAAAACTTAGGGAAAGAAACATAAACAAATGCTCTTCCAACAAGTGCTGGATTAAATACATTTCGACCAAAACCACCAAAAACTTCTTTCCCAAAGATAACACCAAATGCGATACCAACAGCGGCTATCCAATATGGTGTGCTAGGAGGAAGAGTTAATGTAAATAGTATACTTGTTACAAATACGGCTTCTGAAACTGGTTTACCACTTTTTCGTTTGAAAATCCATTCACTAAATACAGCAGCTGCGGTAGTTACTATACAAAGTGTAAGAGCCCTCCATCCATAAAAGTAGATACTTGCAATCATAAGTGGAGTTAGAGCGTATATAACCCGCCTCATCATCGGCTGTTTCATAAATTTAATTTTTTTAATGTCCAAATCATTAACCCCCTAATACTGAATATCTATAGCGAATTTGATAATGTTTATCAAAATCGACTACATTTAATAGTTCTTATACTTATTATATCCAATTTCGTCAAATTGTAATCATTATGATTATAAAATTGCTTTAAAAATGCCGGTTATAAGCAAATTTTATATAAACTATACAATAAAAATTATATGGTTAAGTATTATATATAAATATTAAAAGGATTTATATGTTTAGAGTAAGAATGTTTTTATGATTTGTAGCTAAAAGTCAGGGTAAATACTGTATGAGTGACCAACTATTATAATTTTTAAGAAGACTAAATGAACTGAAATAAATAGATGAGGCGGTATATATGGAAAGTTTGTATAAGATTTTATTTAATGAATTATCCAAGGCAAAATTGAAATTCACACTAGGAGAGCAAGAAAAGATAGAATACTCTTTTGTTGAAGAATATAAATATGCGCGTGAAAATAATCATATAGAAATTTATTTTCAAGCTATTATTGATTTAGAAGAAAAAAAGATAGCTGGATTTGAAGCTCTAAGTAGGTGGAAACATCCTAAATATGGGCTAATACCGACTCAAAATTTTATTGAATTTGCAGAAAAGACTGGAGTTATAAGAGAATTAGATGAGTTTGTTATAATAGAAGGCATAAAGTTTTCCGATAAATGGATAGATTTAAAAAAGAATAATATTTTTATAAATATAAATGTCTCACCCTATGATCTAGGAGATTACGATTTTGTTAATAGAGTTATAAAGTTATTTGGGAAAAGAAAATCATATGTAGAAATCAACTTAGAGATAACAGAGACTAACAACTATAAACCAGATAAAATTGTAATTGAAAAGCTTAAAAATGCTGGATTAAATATTGCACTTGATGATTTTGGAACTGGCTATGCATCTATATCTCAAGTTAAAAATATGATGGTTGATATTATCAAAATTGATATTTCTTTTGTAAGTGATCTTGGCAAAGATCTAAATTCTAATCTTATAACTACAGCTATGATAAATATGGCTACAAGTTTAAGACTTAAAGTAGTTGCTGAAGGAATAGAGACTCTAGAGCAATTAGATTTTTTTATAAAAAACAAATGTAATTATGGGCAAGGCTATCTATTTCATAAGGCTGCAAAAGTAGAAGAAATTTTAGAGACAGATTTTGCTTATATAAGTGATATAATTTTAAGCTCCAATAAAGATCTTGATAAGGTGGAAAGTAAACTTGAGTATGTGAAAACATATAGCGAAGGTAAAATTATATACCAACCTGTTAGCTTTGATGGAATAATTGAAAAACCGAATTCTTATTTCTCAAAAATAACAGGCAAATCCATGTTAGATCTTAAAGGAATGAAGATACAGGATTTTGTAATAGGTGATGGCGATGGGCATTTTAATGAAGAACTTAGTAAAGTGATATTTATGGATATAATAGAATATGTAGGTGTTCTTAAATTGCAAGAGAGGAACACTTTAGCACTGTTTACTTTTACAAAGTCAAAATCCAAAGAAAGAGAAAAAGATGCAATAGATATATTTATTGAATTACTTGAAGAAAAAGAGTCAGTTATTAACTTTGTTCAAGATATAAGAAAAAGTTATAAAAAGATATTTAATGATTCTCCAATAGCGATAATTATATCAAACCGAAACTTTGAAGTTTTGGAGTGGAATGAGAAGGCTACAGAGACATTTGGTTGGGAAAAACATGATGTTGTAGGTAAATACATATTAGATAAAATTGTAAAAAAAGACGATGTAAAAGTAGTTGAAAACATTCTTATTCCATTATTAAGTGGAAAGGCCGTAGAACATATTAATGATAATATAACTAAGTTTGGAAAAACTATAACTTGCAAGTGGTATAACAAACTTATAAAAGATGAAAAGGGTAAAACCTCTATGATAATATCTATAGCGGAAGATATAAGTAAAAAGATAAGTGCTGAAAAAATGCTTGATTTACAATCAAAAGCTATGAATCAGAGTAATTCAGGAATTTATATTACAGATTTAGATTCTAAAATAGAATATGTTAATGATAAGTTTGTGAGTATAACTGGATATAGTAAGGAGAAGCTAATTGGGATTGAAATAAGTAAAATTAAATCAGGAAAACAAAATGATGAATTCTATAAAGAACTTTGGAAAACTATAAAATCTGGTGAGGTTTGGTATGGCCAGTTTGAAAATAGAAAGAAAGATGGAGAATTATACTGGGCTGATTCTAAGATATATCCTATATTTGACTCAAGTGGTATTATAACAAACTACCTATGTATACAAGATGATATAACTGAAGAGAAAAAACTTCGTGAAGAATACTATAAGATGGCGAGCACACTTACATCTCAGGAAAAATTAGCAAGTGTTGGAGTGCTTGCAGCAGGTATTATTCATGAGATTAATACTCCAATCTCAAGTATAAGTTCCAATCTTCAGTACTTAGATGATTTATTAAAAGAAAGTGATTGTCCGTGTTCTATGTCTGAGGAAGTAGCTAGTGTAATGGAAGATTTACTACTGGCTGTTAATCAAACTAATAGTATATCAAAATCACTCAAAAAATTTGTTTACAAACAAAATGATAACATACAGGAATACTTTGATCTCAATATAGAGATTAAAAATATGCTAATACTTGCTAAAAACGAATATAAGTATTATGCTGATATAACTTTAGAACTTGGTGAGCTTGATTCTATTATCGGTTTTCCAGGTGAGATCCGTCAGGTTCTTCTTAATCTAATAATTAATTCGATTTATGCAATTAGGTCAAAAGATAAATCAAATCGTGGTAAAATAGTTATACAAACTTATCAAATTGATGAAGATGTATTTTTAGTTATGTCCGATGATGGAATTGGCATGACAGAAAATGTTAAAAAAAAGATATTTGAACCTTTCTTCACAACTAAAGAATCTGGTGTTGGAACGGGTATTGGACTTAATATAACTAGAGAGATAATAGTTAAGCATCATAAAGGTGAGATAAGCGTTGAAAGTGAGTTTGGTAAAGGAACGACATTTACAATAAAGCTTTTAGCAAAAAATGATTAAAGGATTTTTGCTAAAATCACATTACTAATCTAACTACATAAAATAGGGGGAAATAAATTGAATTATTATATTATAACAGGTGCTTCAAAAGGTCTTGGATTTGAATTGTCAAAACTATTATTTAATAAAGAAAATAAGGTGTTTTTATTATCTAGAAAAACTAATGAAAATCTTATGACTATAGCAAAAAAAGCTGACTGTCAAGCTGTTTATAAAGAAATTAACTTGGATTCACTATTTGCAATCGAGGATACTATGAAGGAGATATTTGAAGAAATTGATTTATCTTCTGCTTCTAGAATTGCTCTTGTAAATAATGCTGGTGGAGTAGATCCGATTAAACCTATGGATAAAGTGGAAGATCATGAAATTGTTCAAAATATTAATCTAAATTTAACAGCTCCACTTATATTAACTTCAAGCTTCCTTAGAAGAACGAAAGAATTCAGTGGTGATAAAAGAATTATAACGATTTCTTCAGGTGCTGGCAAAAGACCTATTGAAGGATGGGGAAGTTACTGCGTTGCCAAATGTGGTGTTGATATGATGACTAAGGTTGTCGCACTTGAAGCTGGACAGAACGGCGTTAAATGTATATCGTTTGGACCTGGAATTATGGATACGGGTATGCAGGCAACAATAAGATCAAGTAATGAAGAAGATTTTAAAGATGTTGAAAAGTTTAAAGGCTTTAAATCAGATGGTAAACTTCTTGCTGCAAGCTTAGTTGCTGAAAAAGTACATTATCTATTGTATACAGAAGATGATTTTGAGCATGGTGGATTAGTTAATGTTAGTGATTATATTAAAAGTGAGGACTAAAACTTGAGTGAAATTAGAGAACTTATATCAGAAGTTATACTAAAAGAAAATTTCATTAGTGGTGTATTTAGCTCGGTTAGAAAGACTTCAGAAACTGACTATAAAAAAGTGATTGTAAAATCAGTTCTTATTAAAGAAGAAAAATTTTATCAGTTCGAATACTTTATGAATGATAATAAAGTAATTCATGAAAACAATACTTATGAACAATTAGTTGGAAAGTTTAAAGAATTTGTGGAAAAAACATTCAAACAAGTGATGTTATTCACAGACGAGAGAGACGTTCAGATTCTTATAAGCAAAAAAGGCAAAATGACAATTAAAAATAAAAAAGCAACAAAAGAATATACTGGTGAACTTTCGCATAATAGAGTTAAGAACTATATATTAAAAGAAGGTAGTCCATACGATTTTTTAATAAAGTTAAACATATGTGATGAAAACGGTAAGGTCTATAAAAAAAAGTTTGATAAATTTAAACAATTAAATAAGTACCTTGAATTTGTAAGTGGAGCGGTGTCATCCTTTAAAGACGATAAGGAAATCACAATAGTTGATTTTGGTTGTGGAAAGGCATATCTTACATTTGCTCTATATCACTACTTAGTAAACGAGCTAAAGCTAAATGTTAACATTGTGGGACTTGATCTAAAAAAAGATGTTATTGAGTATTGTAGTGAAGTAGCTAGTGAACTTGGTTACAGTAAACTGAAGTTCCAAGTTGGAGATATTAGAGACTACAATTCTGATGTTGATGTTTCTATGGTAGTTTCGCTTCATGCGTGTGACATTGCAACGGATATAGCTCTTGCAAAATCTGTTTCTTGGAATGCAAAAGTAATATTTGCAGTTCCTTGCTGTCAGCATGAGATGTTTGATAAAGTAAGATCTAAGTCATTATCTCCAATGTTAAAACATGGAATCGTAAAAGAAAAACTATCATCTCTTATAACTGATTCTGTAAGAGGACTTAAACTAGAATCACTTGGTTATGAAGTAAACATGATGGAATTCATAGATATGGAACACACGCCAAAGAACATACTTATAAAAGCAATTCGTGAAGAACTTAGTGACTTAGAAGCTGATACTTTAGAATCAAGAAATCATAAATATGAAAGTTTTAAAAGACAGTTTGGACTAGAAAAAACATTTATAGATGAGGCTTTTGATACTTACTAAATAATTCTGTGACTAGATACTTAAATGAGTGAGGAGGGACTATGAAATATAATATAAAAAAAATAAGAGTTCCTCTGAAGATGGCATTGTTATTTCCCATGATTATAATTATATTTGTTATAGTAGGAACTAGTATATTGCAGTTTAATAAGTACAATAATA
>JBARWW010000431.1:0-3520 GCA_049647005.1 Acidaminobacteraceae bacterium
CATTTTTTAATCATTTCATTATATGATATCTTACAAGATGAATAATTTCAATACTTCTTCAAAATTCATTCATAATTTCGATATTGATATAATTTTATCCATTTTCATGAATTTCTTATAAGCATTGGTTTTCTTATGCTCTAGCTAAATATATTACATTAGAGTCTAATTTACATCGAAAAATAAATTTTACTAGCTACAATCAATTTTCCACATTTATTCTTTTATGTAATATTAACCATTGTTTTTTCTTGACTTTTGTCCTTATATTTCTTATTTTTATTTACAAGCACATTGTACAGATTTTAGAACTTATACACAAAACAAAGACAAATAAATTATTTGATAGTGCGATTTACAAAAATTTGTTAAACTATATTATAGTATTTTTTTTAATCAACATCAATAACACATAAGGAGTTAGCCATGTTTATAAACTACACTCAGACCTATATTATATTTGAAAATCGCACTAATTTATTTGCAATGGAGAAAGTTCTTCTCGCACATGAACTTAATTTCGAAATAAAGCCAGCACCTAGAGCTTTATGTAAAACGTGTGTTGCGGCTATTCTTATAGATAATAATATCTTAGAAAAGATTGAAGATATTTTATATGCATATCCTAGCATTACTATCAAAGAAACAATAAATGTAGAAAAGAAAAAATTAAAATTTTTGATCAAGTAAATTACTTGATCAAACCTATTATTTTTAGTGCATACTAAATATGTTACATTTATAGATTCGTAAAAAGAAAAGTGGTATACATAATTTTTATATGTATACCACTTTATTGATTACTTAATTATTAACATTTACATTTACTGTCATTTTTCAATTTTTCGATTGAGTCTTTTGCTTTTATCTTAATCTTATCTATATCGCCATCCATTAACACCGCTCTACAAGGACTAGCTTCTGCATTTTCAATCTTTAAAGGTAAAGCAATCAGCACATACTCATCCTCATTTATATACTCTAGTCTAAGACCTTCTATTATATAGATGTCATTGTTCATAAGAAATTTATGCGTTTCGTGACCTGCTTGGCTTCTTTCTATACCAAGAGCATCAATACCGACACCCTTTATATTAAGTTTAGCAAGATACTTAGCTCCAACCTTATCAAGGTAAACAAAGTCTTTATTAAAATCATCTGTAAGTGAGTTTTTTGTTTTTAACAATATAAAGTCACCTTCCACAATGTTTTTAGTTTTAAGTTCGTCCTTACTTATGCTTTCTTTTACATAAGTAAAATCAAGTACTTTACACTTGGTTATAAGTTTTGATAACATCATGTTTTCAATTTTTTCACCATTTTCTAATATATGAAGTGGGGCATCTATATGAGTTCCTGTATGTAGATCCATATCTAATCTACTCTCATAAATTCCATCTTTACTGTGATTTTTAGTGTTTGTCAATTTAATTCTTTTTTCATCTCTATTCTTATATACCATCATTTCATCGCTTATTTTCATAGAAACATCATAGATATTCATAATAAACCTCCTTTTTTCATTCTATTCCCACCATTTGAAACCATCTTTTTTAATCATTTCATCGGATTCTTTTGGTCCCCGTGATAATGCCGGATAAAACTTTAATAGATCATGCCTATCTTGTATATATCCATTAATTTTATCTATAAACTGCCAAGAACTTTCAAGTTCATCCCATCTTGCAAATAATGACTGATCACCTTCTATTGCATCGACTATAATTTTTTCATATGCTTCTATAGATTTATAATTGATTAGGCAGTTTTGGCAAAACTCCATCTCTCTATTCATAATACCTTCATTTGTAAGTGGATCTTTTAGGTTAAATGATAGAAGCATACCTTCTTCTGGCTGAATTTTTATCTTCAGTAAATTTGGTGTTCCTTTATAAAGTATATAGTCACTATCATTTCTAAATTCTATAACAACCTCAGTCGATTTTTTCTTAAGTCTTTTACCAGTTTTAATATAGAAGTTTGTACCCTTCCATCTTTCGTTATCTATAGATATCTTAAGTGCTATATAGGTTTCCGTGTTACTCATAGGACTAACATCAATTTCTTCTCTATAACCATTATCTTCTCCATTAGATATATACTGACCAAGTACCATCGAATTTTTTATATCATCTTCATCAAAACACTTAAGACTTTTAAGTAGTTTAACTTTCTCGTCTCTAATGCAATTAGTACTTTTACTAGTAGGCGGTTCCATAGCAACAAGTGAAAGTATCTGAAGTAGATGACTCTGAACCATATCACGAAGCGCTCCTGCACTTTCATAATAATTTCCACGTCCTGCTATACCAATCGACTCAGATACATTGATTTGGACATTACTTATATACTTCGAATTCCACATTGGCTCAAATATTGAATTTGAAAATCGCATTATAAGTATATTTTGAATCATCTCTTTACCCAAATAATGATCTGTTCTATAAATATGTTCTTCTTTAAAATACTTTTCTAAAACTTCATTTATAGATCTAGCATCAGCAAGATCTTTTCCAAAAGGTTTTTCTATAACAGCTTTACTAATTATATCCCCTGATAATAAGTCTGCTTTATCTAAATTTTCGCATATAGGTTTAAAATACTCTGGTGCCGTTGCAAGATAATATACTCGGTTTTTATACTTGTCAATACCATCACTATCTATAATCTTTTTTAAGGAAATATAATCATTTTCTACTTTAAAGTTTAGTTTATGATAAAATATGCGATTTAAAAAACTATCATAATCTTCACTGCTCTTAAATTTACTTGTTCTTATAAGCCTTCCAAGCAGTAAATCTCTAAAATCATTATTTGTAAAACTTCTTCGACCTATCGATATTATTTTAAAGTCTTCTTCTAACTCATTATTTTTATATAAATTGTAAAGTGATATATATAGTTTTTTAAATGCTAGATTTCCTGTACCGCCAAATATTGCTATAACTGACCCCATATTTGCCTCCTATTTTTTATGAATTTTATGACCACCAAATTCATTTCTCATTGAAGCTACCACTTTATTGCTAAAGCGATCATCTTGTTTTGATTCAAATCGCTTGAATAAACTTCCAGTAATATTATATAGGGGAACCTGTAAATCCAATGCTTCAAGTACAGTCCAAAGACCTTCACCTGATGAATCAACCTTATCAACTATATCTTTTAGCTCATTTCCATTATGTTCAAATCCACTTTGAACAGTTTTCATAAGATAACTTGATATAATTGAACCATTATTCCAAACTTTCGATACATTTTTATAATCAAGATCAAAACTTGAATGTTCTAAAAGTTCGAACCCTTCACCAATTGCCTGCATCATGCCATATTCGATTCCATTGTGAACCATTTTCACAAAATGTCCAGACCCACTAGGTCCCATATAAGCATATCCATCTTCAGTTGAAATAGATTTAAAAATAGTTTCAAGTTTTAGATAGATTTCATACTCTCCACCAATCATAATGCAGGCTCCATTTCTAGCTCCTTCTACGCCACCGCTTGTTCCCATATCAAC
>JBARWW010000432.1:0-6630 GCA_049647005.1 Acidaminobacteraceae bacterium
TGTAAGTGCATCGTAATTTACAATTTTATATTTAGGATACTTATCTAACATCAATTTGATAAAATTACTTCCTATAAATCCTGCTCCACCTGTAACTAATATATTCATAATTACACCTCTTTTGCTATTCTTAACAAATACTCACCATAAGTTGTCTTAGAATTAATATTTCCAAGTGAAATTAGCTCTTCATTAGTTATATATCCCATTCTATATGAGATTTCTTCTAAACAACCTATATAGAGACCTTGTCTCGATTGAATTGTTTCAACAAAATTTGACGCTTCTAGTAATCCATTATATGTTCCTGTGTCTAGCCAAGCCATTCCACGACCAAACAACTCAACATTCAAATTTCCTTCTTCCAAATACATCATGTTAATTGAAGTAATTTCGAGTTCTCCTCTATTGGACTCCACTATAGATTTTGATTTTTTAACTACAGTGTTATCATAGAAGTATAAACCTGGTACAGCATAATTTGATTTTGGAATTTTGGGTTTTTCTTCTATAGATATGACACTATTGTTTGCATCAAACTCAACAACTCCAAATTCATATGGATTTTTTACATAATATCCAAATATAGTTGCTCCATTTATATTTGAACTCGATCTAGTAACTATTTCTCTTAGACCAGTTCCATAGAATATATTATCTCCGAGTACAAGCGCTACAGAATCATCACCTATAAATTCTTCACCAATTATAAAAGCCTCTGCAATTCCTTTTGGCTCTTTCTGAACTTTATATGAAATATCTAAACCAAGATGCCTTCCATCACCAAACAACTCTTGGAATGATGGTGTATCTCTTTCAGTTGATATTATAAGAATTTCTTTTATTCCAGCTAACATTAAAACTGACACCGGATAATATATCATCGGTTTATCATATATTGGTATTAACTGTTTTGATATTGCTTTAGTCATTGGATATAACCTTGTTCCTGATCCCCCAGCAAGTACTATTCCTTTCATAATAAACACTCCTAAATACTATTTATTCCAGCTATAATTCTACTTATATTCTTATCTCCAAGTTCTGGATATATAGGTAGCGCTAAAACCTCATCACATGCGGTTTCTGTAATTGGAAAATCGCCTTTTTTATATCCTAGATCCTCAAAACATTCTTGCAAGTGTAATGGTAGTGGATAGTATATAGCTGTAGAAATTCCACGGTCTTTCAAAATATCAATTACTTTGTCCCTATTTTTTACTCTTATTACATATTGATGATAAATATGTTTTATGTAATCTAACTCATTTGTTAATTCTGGTGTAATTGCTTTTTCTACTGATATGCCTAAACTATACTTTGAAGCAACATCAATTCTAGACTTAGTCCAATCATCTAAATACTTTAATTTAACATCTAAAATAGACGCTTGCATAGCATCTATTCTAAAATTACCACCAACATACTTATGATAATATTTGGGTGAAGATCCATGAGCTCTTAATATTTTCATTTTATTATATAATTCTTCATCATTTGTAACTACAAGCCCACCATCACCATATCCACCTAAATTTTTTGATGGAAAAAATGAATAGCAACCTATATCACCAATACTTCCAGATTTTCTTGTTAAACCATCTACCTTACATTCAGATCCAATTGCTTGTGCTGAATCTTCAACTATTTTAATGCCATACTCGCTTCTAATTTTCATCAATTCTTCCATATCTGCCATCTGACCATAAATATGTACTGGTATAATAGCTTTAACTTTTTCTTTTTCAGAGTCTGACATTGATTCTAATAATTTACGAACCTCTTTCGCTGATATGTTAAGTGTGTTTTCTTCTATATCTACAAAAATTGGAGTTGCACCAAGTCTTGAAATACAACCCGCTGTTGCAAAAAACGAGAACGGCGTAGTTATAACACTATCACCAGATTTTACTCCAAGTGCCATAAGTGACAGTAGTAATGCATCTGATCCCGAAGATACTCCAAGTGCATATTTTGATTCACAGTAATTCGCAATATTCTTTTCAAATTCTGTAACTTTAGGTCCAAGTATAAAATGTTGGGATTCTAAAACTTCATCAATTGCTACTTTTATCTCTTCTTTTATAGTGCTATATTGAGCTTTTAGGTCTAACAATTGTATTTTTTCCAAACCTACACCTCCACTAATAGTTTTTTTTCTAATTTGTATGACTCACTACATACACTACATGTAGATTCATTTCCTGACATTAAAAGCCTTTCTCCACATTTACAAATCCATCCGATCTGTTTGGCTGGATTTCCTATAACTAATGCAAAATCAAAAATGTTTTTTGTAACTACTGCACCCGCTCCAACAAATGAGTATCTACCAATATCATTACCACAAACAATGGTAGCATTAGCTCCTATAGAAGCTCCTTTTTTTATAATTGTTTGTTTATATTCACTTTTTCTATTTACATGACTTCTGGGATTAATAACATTAGTAAAAACACAAGATGGTCCTAAAAAAACATCATCTTCACAAACAACCCCTGTATAAACAGATACATTATTTTGTATTTTAACATTATTTCCAAGAATAACGTTTGGTGATATCACAACATTTTGTCCGATATTGCATTTGTTTCCGATTTCAACATCTTTCATTATATGACTGAAGTGCCATATGTTTGTTCCACTTCCTATTTTACAAGGTTCATCAACATAGCTCGACTCGTGCACAAAGTAATCATTCATAAGTTTCACCTCTATAAGTTTATTGGTAAACTAATACATTTTTTGTCTTTTGAAGACATATATATAGCTTGGATTATTTCTAGCGACTTACGCCCACTTCTTCCATCAGTTTCTGGTTTGCCTTCACCCAATATATTTTTAAATACATTATCATAATATGTTGAGTGACCATTTCCATATATATTTTGAGGGGTATAGTTTGATTCAAATATCTGTGCATCATCGTCATCGTAATCTTTAAATTCCCAGTGTTCAACCTTATTTAAAGCAATACCACCAAGTTTAACTGTTCCGTTTTCGCCCATTATAGTTATTGAACCTTCATAATTCTTAGGGTATGTGAGCATCGTCACATTTATACTTCCCATAGCTCCATTTCGAAATTTAATTGCTGCAACACCAGAATCTTCGGCCTCTATATTTCTTTCTAAAGTTGCTGTATAAGCCATAACACTCTCAACTTCACCAACCAACCAAGACATCATATCAACATAGTGGCTAGCTTGATTCATATATGCTCCACCATCAAATTCCCAAGTACCTCTCCACTTTGCTTGATCATAGTAATCTTGAGGTCTAGTCCAAAACACATTGACTGTAGACATGTAAATTTTTCCAAATCTATTTTTATCAATTGCTTTTTTAAGTAATTGGCAAGTTCTATTAAGTCTATTTTGCTTAACAACATATAAATCTACATTATTATCATCACAAGCTTTTATTAATAAGTCTGCATCGTTTATATTAGTTGCCATTGGTTTCTCAGTTAATACTTTAATTCCTTTTTTTGCCGCTAAAATTCCATGATCTGAATGGAGTCCACTTGGAGTACATATAGAAATCATATCTAAATTTTCTTTTTCAAGCATCTCTGCATAACTTGTATAAGCAATAGCTCCAGTTTTTAAAGCTGCTTCATCAGCTCTTTCTTTTATAATGTCACAAACAGCAACAATTTTTGCACTCTTGGAATGCTCTATTATTGCCTCTATATGTTTATATGATATTCTTCCACATCCAACTAATCCTACTCTTATTTTTTCCATTGATAGTCACTCCTAAAATATTTTTTTTAAGTTTTTATAGTTACAATCATTCTTTTCTAACATTTCTCCTGTTTCTAAATCATCTACTAAGTATAAGTTGTTTCCCGAATTATATTGATTAATTTTATCTAAGACTATGATTTTATCTTGATTATATTCTTTAATAATTGGAAGAAATACTCCTTTGAGTTCTTCTTCTTTTAAAAATACGTATATAAGATCATATTTGGATTCGTTAGAGTCTAAAAATAATCGAACTGCGTTTTTATGTTTTTCTATCGCCCTATAATGAATCTTAATATAGCTAACCGTCTTAACTATTTTCTCTTGAATACCTTTTGGAGTAAGCATATAAGCTACCCTATTTGCAGGAATCTTCTCTATCTTTATAAAGCCTTCCTTTATCATCTTTTTGAGAAGTAAGTTAACACTACCAAGCGAAATACCGAGATGCTCTGATATCTCCCTCTGAGTTACTTCATCACTTGATGATATATACTCTAAAACTTCATACTCTCTGTCCATATAAATCACCTCGTTCATTTTTTGAACACCTAAATATATTATAACAAAAATTACTATATAAACAATATTTTTAATGTTACAAATGTATTAAAATAGCCACAAACTAATTTTGACTTAGTTTGTGGCTACTTACTAATTTCATATTTAACTGAATAATCTATTTATTATATCTATAAGTTCTTCTAATAAAATTTGATTTTCAAATTTAGATTCACCTTGCAATAGATCATCATATGAATTTGACTTCTCGATAATTTTGTAAAAATCTTCATTTACATATTCACTACTTTTTTTAACATCTATCACTTTTTTTAGTTTTATTACTGTATTTCTAAATTCATAAAAGTCTATGCTCTGGTTTGGATATATCATGCGATCCTTTGTTCGGCTTAATAGTCCTAGATTATAAGATTCATTATATAATCCAGAGTTATCATCTAGATATACACTTGAATAAACTTTTTTTGTTGTATAATCTGACTTTGATTTTATTATATCTATCATAAGCCTATAAAACTCTTCTTTAGAAACAACTCTATTGTAATCTCGTTTCAATTTATCTTCCATTTTAATTTTTGATTCTAGTTCTATAATCGAAATTATATAATTTTCAGATGGTATATCAAATCCTATTGAACTAGAAAATCTTAAATTTATTTTATCACTAATTTCTTTTTGAAGTTTTAAATCAATATCAGTTTCAATACTTTTTTCAGTTGATGATATTATCTTATTTGATGACTTGATTATAAAATCACTTATATCAGAGTTAAAGTATATGTTAGATTTATCTATCTTATTTCCATCAAAAGACCTTACCTTATACGTTATATAACCTTCAAATAAACCGACAATAGAATTATTAGAAATCGATGCAACCCTAATTTGTTTCCCCACACGATCTGTAAGTAAAGAATTTTTAGATATTTGGACATATCCATTTCTAATATTTTTTAGTGCCATTTCAAATCGTCTTTTTCTATCCTCACGAAGAGATATTTCTTTTTCAAATACTACGTTTCCATTTGTAGATAGACTTTTTATAGCTGTAAGTTCTTTTATCGCATCTTTTTCATATTTAATTTCATCTTCTATATACTTTTCAGGTATATGGATTGATTCTATCTCCACCGTATAATTTTTATTGAAAGGTTCTGTGATTCCTCTATCATTAGATAGTACATCAAAATTTACAGTTGGAGTAAAAGATTCGCCAATTTTAGCTTTCTGAACATCTTCAATTTCAATTTTTGAAGTTAGTTGATTTATCTTTATATTTACAAATTGTTGTCTGCCACTATACTTTGACTTAATTGTTATAGTTTCGTATCCAGTGTTTTTTGCAATAACAGTAAACATATCATCTGAAATGTTTTTAAACTCAACTTTATTATTAAGTGATGATAGTATATATTCCTTATCATAATTTATTTCACCATCAATTTTATTAAAGATAACTCTAAAATCAATTTCTTCACCATAGTATATATTAAATCTATGATCTTCAAATTCAGCCATATTATGATCTAACTCTATCGATTTTAAATTATTTATGACTTCAAACTCTATAAACTTTTCAATTTCACTTTCTGTTTTGACACTAATTCTATATTTGCCTGCACTATGCGGCTTAAAGTAATAATCTCCATTTCGATTTATAAACTGAGAATTATCTCCTCTTGTAGTTTCAAACGTTAATTTGTTAAACTTAGCTTCTGATGGTAAATAAGATATGCTAATGGGAATTTCTTCGCCTATACCGTAAATTTCCTTAGGTATTTGTATTTTCATACTTCTTATATAATTATTTATATCATTAATATAATCATCATTACTTTTAACCGTTACAGAGCCGTAATCTACATGTAATCCATCTTTTGATGTTACCGATATTCTTACAGACCCATATCCATTAGCTTTTAATAAACCATTTGATACACTAACTATACTTGAGTTGCTACTAGTCCACGTAACACCATCTAAAATTGGAGAAGTATCTTCTCGTGAATTTATTAAGCTACTTTTTAAAGTAAAAGTATCACCGATTTCTTCCATATAGACATTTTTATTATCTAGTTTAATACCTTTTACTAAAGAAGATATCTTAACTTTTTTATAATCATATATATTAATACCAGAAGAAACTTTTATAGTTAGGTAACCTGGCTTAGTAAATCTAATTTTTCCATCTTGTGTAATTTCAGCTTGATCACTTATAATTGCTGAATACGTAATACCTGATTTTATAATATTATTATCTATATCTACAACATCTATTTGCATTTCTTGACCTATAAAATACTCACTACCTTCTTTTATATTGGCTATGCTTATTTTTTCATACTTATCTTTAACC
>JBARWW010000433.1:0-12627 GCA_049647005.1 Acidaminobacteraceae bacterium
GAACAAGTGGGCTATGATGATCCAACTGATATCGCAACGGATATGTCGTTTTTTGAAGATTTATCAATGGATGAAGCAGGATTTCTTGAGATGATATCAATTATTGAAGAAGAATTCAGTATTGAAATTGATGAAGAAATAATAGAAGAAATGGATAGTATAGATGATATCATTAGTTATATAAAGAAAATCATAGACCAAGAAAGCTTTGACTAAAAGGTTTAGTACAAAGTTAATTTAAGTAATTAGATGAAAAAATACAAGTGCTGAGCTTTTTACTTAAGCTTGGCCTTTTCTTGTTTTTGTATGGAAGTCTTGTATTTTATGTTTGAAATATAAAGAGCTATAACTTAGAAGAGGATATTATCTACTAAGTTATAGCCTAATTTTTATATTTTATAGACTGGCGTAATAGGAACTTGGCTTATAGCTATCTTTTGTAAGTAAGAGCCCGCTTAATTTAACTTTTATACCTTTTGAATTAACTTCTTCAATAATTTGCTCTTGCTTAAAGTTATTTTTAGTAAGTATATTTATAGCAGATTCGTTTTCTGTTACTGTAAATCCCCAGATGCCATTAAGTTTAATAATATCAAAAGCAAACTTTACAGTGGCCTTTATAGCTTCAGTCATATAACCATTTCCTTGAAATTTGGGATCGAGTTCAAAACCTATATCACATACATTAAATTCATGGTTATAATTCCATAGGCATATAGTTCCGACAAACTTACCGTCTTCATTTTCAATAGCCCAGAAGATCCAGTTATTATGACCTATACCATGATTAAGTTTTTCAATTGACTCAGCAGTTTCAAATAAATCTTTATATAAGGGTCTATCAAGATATTTTGAAACTTTAGGATTATTACGCATTAGGTAAAGATAACGAGAATCAGTTTTCTTTAATTGTCTAAGAATTAATCTATCTGTATTTATAAGTGGAAACGGCGAAAAATCAAAATTATTCATAAAAACCTCCAATAATCTATTTGATCTATATGATTAATAATACCATAGATACAAACTAACTAGAGTTTTTGATATAAGAAAAAATAAAAGGTGCTTGTTTGTGAATTTAAGCCGTCTATGATAATATGTAAAACTGTGGGTTTAAATAAAATTATAATAATATTTTAAATATATTAGAAGTTTAACAAGAAATGGAGGAATAAAATATGAATACTTTACCAAATTGTCCAAAATGTAATTCAGAATATACTTACGAAGATGGAAATCTTTTTGTTTGTCCGGAATGTGCACATGAATGGAGTGCGAGTGATACAGCAGCAGAAGAGGAAGCAAAGGTTGTAAGAGACGTCAATGGCAATATTTTAGAAACTGGTGATGCAGTTACAGTAATTAGAGACCTTAAAGTTAAAGGAAGTTCAGATGTAGTTAAAATAGGGACTAAGGTTAAAAATATCCGAATAATTGAAGATAGCGGTGATGGCCATGATATCGACTGTAAAATCGCTGGTATTGGAGCTATGAAGTTAAAATCATCAGTAGTAAAAAAAGCATAATTTATAAAAAATATTAACTACCTTACTAAAAAATTAAAACTTTTACTAAGGTAGTTTTTTTATACAAAATACTAATAAAAATCTTAATTAAAGTTATCTCTTGGGTATAATTATAAGTACAGGGAAAATTATTATGAATAAAAAAAGGAGCTAATTTAATGAAAGAAATAAATATAGAAAATTGGAATAGGAAAAAACACTATGAGTTCTTTAAAAATTTGGATTATCCCCACTTTAATGTGTGCGCAAATATAGATATAACAGAATTTTTAAAGTATACAAAATCTAATGGAGAGCCATTTTTTATCTCTACTTTATTTCTAGTTATGAAATCCATTAATTCGATTAAAGAATTTAGATACAGAATGCGTGAAGAAACTGTTGTAGAGCATGAGGTAGTTCATCCATCGTTTACTATTATGGGAGATGAGGATGTCTTTGGTTTCTGTTATGTTGATTATAGTAATGATTTTTTAGATTTTAAGACGAGAGCGGAAATTTCCATAGAAAAAGCAAAAATGGACATAAGTATGGAAGATGAAATTGGAAAAGATGATATGGTATTTCTTACTAGTATGCCATGGGTTTCTTTCACGAGCATTTCACACCCCATTCAATTGAAACCAGCAGATAGTTTTCCACGTATAGCGTGGGGTAAGTTTTTTATGGAAAGTGGTAGAGTTAAATTACCTCTATCGGTACAAGTTCATCACGCGCTTATGGATGGTATGCATGTGGGTCATTTGTTTATAAAAGTTCAAGAGGTATTTGATGACGTAGAAGTGAATCTTAAATAGCAAAAAAATTAGAACTCACATTTCAAAATAGTAATTTTAACTATTAATTTGAAAGGTGAATTCTGCTTATTTAGATATCCTCAATCTGCCAATCAATAGCTTTTTCTCCAAGTGAAATTAGTATTTCATTAGTTTTAGAAAAGGGTTTACTTCCAAAAAAACCTCTATATGAAGAAAGTGGACTTGGATGGACCGAAGAGATTATAAAGTGATTTTCATTTCTTATAAGCTTTTCTTTAGACTGTGCATTTTTACCCCAAAGTATAAATATAATAGGTTTACTACGCTCGTTAAGTTTAGAAATTATAAGGTCGCTAAAAATCTCCCAACCTTGTTTTCTGTGCGAGTTTGCAAGTCCAGCTCTTACTGTAAAAACAGTGTTTAGAAGAAGCACCCCTTGATCAGCCCATTTCTTTAGATATCCATTGTTTGCTACGTGGCAACCTAGATCATCATTTAATTCCTTATAGATATTGACTAGCGATTTTGGTGTTTTTATATCTTTATTAACTGAGAAGCTAAGTCCATGTGCTTGCCCTTTACCATGGTATGGATCTTGACCAAGTATAACGACCTTAACATCATTAAAATCGCTGTAATTTAAAGCGTTAAATACATCTTCTTTAGCAGGATAAATTTCCTTAGTTTTATATTCATCATCGAGAAATTCCATAAGCTTATGGTAGTATTCTTTATCAAATTCACCAGATAGTTTTTCTTGCCATGATTTATTTAAAATTTCCATATTATCACTTATCCTTAAATTATATTTATTTTGCTTTCTATGATAAAAGTTCTAATAATATAATACGATTAATGTAGTTATAAATCAACTTACTAAGTTTTAAGAGAGTTTAGTTTTAAGAAAAATAGTGATTGTAACAGATTAAGATATATTCTAAAAGATTAAAAAAAGGTTAAATATTTCCAATTCAATTGTAAAAACAATTTTATTTAACTATCATAAAAGTGTGGAAATATAATTATCATATAGAGTAAGAAAATAGTGAGGTAAAATATGGATAGATTAGATTTAAAGCCAATTATAGAAATTAAAGATCTAAATATGAGCTATGGAACAAATAACGTTCTTAAAGGTGTGGATATGACTATATATCCTGGACAAATTATAGGTTACATTGGTCCAAATGGTGCTGGAAAGAGTACAACGGTAAAGATAATGCTTGGACTTCTTGATAGCTACAGCGGTAGTGTTAAAATCTTTGGAGATGATATAAAAGTAAATTCTACCGAGTATAAAAAACGCATAGGTTACGTTCCTGAGTCTGGTGAAATTTATGATTCTCTAACGGCTCGTGAGTATCTAAGTTTTATAGGAAGCCTTTATCAGATAGATGAAAAAGTTATCGAAGTTCGCGGTAGTGAACTTACAAGATTATTTGGTATATATGAAAATTTTGATGCAAGAATTTCATCATATTCTAAGGGTATGAAGCAAAAGCTTATGATTATATCAAGTATGATTCATGACCCTGATATACTATTTCTTGACGAACCTATAACGGGACTTGATGCCAATAGCGTAATTGTATTTAAAGAGATTCTTATAGGGCTTGCTAGTCGTGGTAAGACTATCTTCTACTCGTCTCATATAATGGAAGTAGTTGAGAAGTTGAGCGATAGAATTATACTTCTTAGTGATGGTGTTATAGCAGCTGATGGTTCGTTTGAAGAATTACAGAGTTCAAGTTTTGATGGGTCGCTGCAAGATATATTTAGCAAGGTTACAGGATTTAGTAATCACAAGGATATTGCAGAGAGTTTTATAGCTGCAATATGTGGGTGATTATATGAAAAAGTTTAAGTCATTAAAGATACTTGATAAAGTTAGTTTTATATTTAAAAAATCAAATGTTGATTATGATGTAATGAGAAAAATACTGGAAGTTAAACTAACTTTAGATAGTAGGCGTGAGTCAGCATTTAATAGATCACAGAGTAAGAAGGATGAAGATACGAGTAATGGTTTCTGGAAATCATACTGGATATATGCTTTATTTGGACTATTTATGATACCACTTGGATTTTTGGGTGATAGTCCATTTATAGGATTAAATTTATTTTTTGGCATTATTCTATTTATGCTAATTTCATCGATGATATCAGATTTTTCTAGCGTTATACTTGATACCAAAGATAAGCTTATACTGCTTACAAAACCAGTTTCGCCTGAAACGCTTACAGCAGCAAGATTTATACATATACTTATATATCTTATGACCCTTATGCTTGTGCTTACAGTGCCGGGGATAATATCATTTGCATATAACTACGGACTTCTATTTGGAGTATTATTATTACTTTTTATGGGACTACTTTGTTTATTATCTATACTTGGAACGTCGTTTATATATACGATACTTATGAGATTATTTGATGGTGAGAAGTTAAAGGATATAATAAATATATTTCAGATTTTTTTCATACTGACTCTAAATATAGGTTACCAAGTACTTATTAGGATGTTTAGATTTATAGATTTTGAGTTTGTATTTACACCAAAGTGGTGGACTTACTTACTTCCACCATCTTGGTTTGCAGCTCCTTTTGAGATGATATTTTTTGCACATTTTGAAATAGAATACATTATATTATCTCTTCTTGCTCTTGTGATACCTGTCTTATCATTTATAATTCATGTGAAAGTTATAGCACCAGGTTTTGAGCAGTATTTATCAAAACTTGACGCTGTAGAAACGGGCAAGATAGAGAAGAAAAATCTTAGATATAGAATTAGAAGTGTTATAGATAATATTGTAGCTAAAACAAACACTGAAAAAACATTTAAGAAATTCACAAGAATCATGTTAAAAAAAGAGAGATCTGTTAAATTTAAAGTGTATCCATTACTTGCTATGGCGTTTGTTTTTCCGGTTATCTTTATGGTTATGAGTGCACTAAATTATGAAAACACGTCACTACTTACTACACTAGGTGATAGAAGTACTGTATTTTACTTTTACTTATCTTCTTTAATGATAAGTCAGGTTATAATGCTTACCTCATTTAGTGATGCTTATAAGGGTGCATGGGTTTACGGCGTTATGCCAATTGAAGATAAGAATGAGATCTTAAAAGGAGCTATAAAAGGCTTACTTATCACTTATGTTTTACCAATTGCTATTTTCTTCTTATGTATAGGTTTATATCTATATGGATTTTATGCAATTCTTGATTTTACTATAGTATTTTCTGCCTCATTTATCTCTATGATGCTCTCATTTAAATCAAGTAAAAAGAGATATCCGTTCTCAGAGAAGTTTACTCAAGAAAATCAAAAAGAAGACTCTGTAAAAAACATATTTATAACAATGGGTATAATCGGGATCTATTTTATAGTTCATAAATTTGCTCAGAGGGATAGCATCTATCTACTCGTGTTTGCAATTCTAGCAATGATAATAAATTTAATTATGTGGAAACTTGCTTTTAAAGGTGAGTGGGAAACTTATGAGTAATATAGATGAAATTTGCTATAATTGAATATAATCCTAAAGTCATAAACTGAAATGCTGGTTTATGGCTTTTTTGAGTGCAAAACTTCAAGTAATTTTATTATATTTTATGAGACTTTACTTTATTATAAATAAGTGAGTTTAGAAAAAGTTTAGAATTTCTTTGAAGCAAGTTTAAGTTTTTGAAATATTATTAAGATTATAATACTTTTACTAATACAAGGTGCTTTATAAAATAGGTATATTTGTAGTTAGTATAGGTCGGTTTAATTATAGAAGGGAGACTTAAAAGATGTCGAAAGAAAAAGAAATTGATTTTAGCAAAATACCAGAATTAAATGCACCACTCAATATATTTGGTAAAATAGCATCTGCATTTGTAGATAGATATAAAGTTGTATATCTGGCTATTTTTATGATATTTATTTTAGGATTTACTACATACACTGGACTTCCCAAAGAATCAGTACCTGATATATCACTGAATATGGTTTATGTTATGTCAGTGTATCCAGGAGCGACTGCCCTAGATATAGAGGAACTTGTAACTTCACCCCTTGAGGATGCTATGATGAGTGTTGATGGAGTTGATACTGTAAAGTCAACAACTTCAAACAACATGGCTACAGTAATCGTTACAGTTGAAGATGGTTACGATATGGCTCTTGCAAAGCTAGAACTTACAAATGCTGCAAATAAGGTTAAACTTCCAGATAATGCAACAGATCCTGAGATTATAGAAATAGCAACTGGAGAATTACCAGTTATGTCTATGACTATAACTGGTGAGTATGATTTGGTTAAATTGAAAGAATTTGCAGAGAGACTTGAGACAGAGTTTAAAACAGTTAGTGGAATTAAAAGAGTTGATCTATCTGGAGGTTATGATAGAGAAATAAGAGTCAAAGTTGATAGCGTAAAAGCAAGTCAATATGGATTATCTACATCTCAAATTCAAAATGCTATTCAAAGTGCAAACACTAATATACCGGCAGGAACTAAAACACTTGATGGACTTAGTTACAACATTAGAATAGATGAGAGTTTTAAGAGCGTTGAAGATATAAACAATCTTATTATATATTCTGATTCAACTAGAGTTGTTTTTCTAAAAGACGTTGCAAGTGTAGTTGATACTTATAAAAAGCCTGACAAATACTCAAATATATTTATTCGGGAATATTCCGAAAAAGAAGAAACTCACTCGGTAGTTAATATAGATATATATAGAGAGAGTGGAGTTGACTTAGTTAAGCCTAGTGAAGATATTCAGGCTATAGTTGAAAACTCAAAAGGAACACTTCTTCCAAGTGATGTTGAAGTTATAATAACCTATGATCAAAGTGATAGAGTTAAGGAAGACTTAAAAACAGTTGTAAATAATGCACTTGGTGGGCTTATAACTGTAATCATAGTTCTGTTTATATTTATAGGATTAAATGAAGCCTTAATCGTTTCTGCGGTTATACCTCTTTCTATGTTTATAACTTTTGTTGCTATGAAGTATATGGGTCTTACATTTAATACAATATCCCTTACAGGATTCATAATTGCTCTTGGTCTACTTGTAGATAATGCAATAGTTGTAATGGAAAATGTAGATAGACTAAGAGATATGAAAATTGATAGAATAAGGGCTTCAAAGTTTGGTCTAAATCAAGTTGGACCAGCAGTATTTGCCGCATCGCTTACTACTGTAGCGGCATTCTTGCCAGTTGCAATGGTGCCAGGGATTATGGGTAAATTCCTAAAGTCTATGCCACTTACAATTATAGCAATTATACTTTCTTCTTTAGCAGTTTCAATAATTATTACACCAGCCTTATGCTCGAGATTTTTAAGTAAGTATAAGGAAGATGCTAAAGAGAAACATCCTAGAGGAAGATTAATTGTAGCTTCGACATTTATATTTGTACTTTCTATGATTTCATTCCTTGATAATTGGAAGATAAATATAAATACTATTATTATTTCAATTTTCTTTGTATCATTATACTTATTTAGAGAGTACTTGAAGCATAAAAAAATAAGAGATAATTCGGATGGATTTATAGAAACATATAAGAATTTTGTTAGAAATCTTCTTGAAAGTAAGGCAAAAATAGCTGTACTTTTAAGTATTACAGTAGTTGTATTTATTGGATCTCTTGCAACGATTCCTCTTGGAATACTTAAGATGGAATTAATTCCACCAGAAGAAGCTTCGCAGATAGTAATAGCGATTGAGGCTCCAAAGGGAACTATGCTTGATGATACACTTGCTATTGCTAAAAATGTAGAGAAACATCTATATAAATTTGAAGATATAACAACATTTACATCGAAGATTGGTGTAGATGGATATAATACAGCTGAGATAACTATAGAAATAAAATCCGTGACAGATAGAAAATTGTCAAGTTTTGATTTAGAAGCTATGATACGTGATGACATCCACGAAGTAGCGGGTGCAGATATAGATATAACTGCGAAATCATCGGCTAGAAATATAATGAATGGGGCTCCTATAAGTATTACACTTCAGGGTGAGAGCTTAGAAGAACTTGATAAATACGCTAATATGTACTATGAAAAGTTACAAACTATTGATGGAGTACTTGATCCTAGTGTCTCGTTTGATAAAGGTGCAAAAGAATTAAATATAAATATCGATACGAATAAGGCTCTTACTTATGGATTAAGTGTTCAGGCTATTTCATCTAGAATTAGAAGTGAAATATCAGGAGCAAAAGTTGGAATTTACTCTGAAAACAACGACGAAATTGATATCAATATGTATATCAATGAAGGCAGTGTAAATTCTTTAGATGAGCTTAGTAAAATTTACTTCTTAAACAATCAAGGAAAGATTGTACATCTTTTGGATATAGCTACTATAGAGATGTTTGATGGAATTGGAACTATATCTCATGAAGAGGGAAATAGAATTGTAAAGATTGAGTCACAACTTGAAAATGGATACAATGTAACTGAAGTAAGTAAAGAGTTTGAGTCAAAGGTAGAGAGCATAAAATTACCTTCAACTGTAGTTAAAGTTGTATCTGGTCAAGCCCAGGAAACTGCAGAACAAGCAGCAAATATGATGAAGAGTTTTATGGTAGCGATGCTATTTGTATTCCTTATCCTTGCTGTACAGTTTAACTCAATGACACAGCCTATTGTTATACTTGTAAGTGTTCCACTTGCATTAATTGGTGCATTCCTTGGTCTTATAGTGACTGGTAACAACTTAGGTTTCTATGCAATGTTTGGTATAGTTGCACTAGTAGGTATAGCGGTAAATGATGCAATCGTTTTAATTGACTATACTAATTATCTAAGAAAAGATGGACATGAATTAAAAGAAGCTATTTCAGAGGCTGTTAAAACAAGATTCCAGCCAGTAATAGCAACGTCACTTACAACTATTGGTGGAGTATTGCCACTTGCATTATATAATGATTCATTTAGTCAATTGGGTTACTCGCTTATATTTGGATTACTTGCATCAACGGTATTAACATTACTTATTATACCGGTTGTGTATTATATATTTGATAAATCAATGAGTAAGATATTTAAAAGTTCTAAGCAAATCGGAGGTCAACATGAATAAAAAAAAGATAATAATAATAGCGGTGATAGGTGCAGTCATTATAGGCGGAGCTTTTACTCTAATGCCTAAGAAAGCAAATTTAAGTGTAGATGCGAGCGAAACTTCGCTCTCAAAAGAATATAAAGTACCAGTATCTGTTGAAAAACCAACTACTACAGATATGGCTAGATATGTGTATTCGATTGGAGATATTTCATCGGATGATATATATACTGTTACACCCAAAATCCAAGGTGAGGTTGAAAGTATTAACTTTAAAGTTGGAGATAGCGTAAAGAAAAATGATGTATTATTTAAAATTAAAAATTCAGATTTTTTGGTTGATAAAAATGCGAATATAAGTCAACTTAAAAACCAACTAGAAACTAGTAAGTTTGCATATGATGATGCACTTACATCATATAATAATACTAAGTTACTATATGAAGCGGGATCATCTTCAAAGAGAGAATTTGACGCTTCGAGTACCCAGTATGAAAATGCTAAAAACAACTATAATTCAACACTTGAAAATTATAATAATAGAATAAACACTTATAAATCTAGTGGTGATAACTACTTGGTTAAGTCTCCATCAAATGGTATTGTCACAAAAATTAATATGTCTGTTGGAATGAACGTATCAAGCCAAAATTCATTTGAAATTGAATCATCAAGCAGAAAAATATTTAACACTTCAATAGCAACTACTGATATTAGCGCTATTGAAGTAGGTCAGCTTGCTAATATATATATATCAACTATAGATATGACTATTGACGGTAGTGTAAGAGAAATTTCCTATAGTGGAGTTAATGGCTCATTCCCTGTTACAATAGAGTTAGATGATAAAGAAGATGTATTTACAGGTATGTATGGTGAGGTGAAAATTGCAGTAGAGCAGAGAAATGAAGTTTTATCAATTAACGAAAAATCAATTATGGTTGAAGGTGATAGTAAGTTTGTCTACACTATAACTAATAATGTAGCTAGTAAAAAAGAGATTAAAACAGGTATTAAAGATCAAAGTATGGTTGAAGTAATAAGTGGACTATCAGCTGATAATGATGTTGTAGTTCTTGGAAAAGAATATCTAAATGACGGATCAGATGTAGTTATTTCAGAGTAATAAGAAGTTTAATATGATTATAATGTAGAGGTGAAATATGAAGAAAATCTGTAAGAATGAAAAAAGCTATAACAGTGTTCTAATGATTAGAACACGAATCTTTACTATATGGGTTTTAACTTTAATTTTACCTCTACTAGTTATAGTTGCTTATAACTTCGTTTTACCAGGCGGATCGATTATAACAGAGGGTCTTGGTAGGCTTGATGAACAAGTATGGCAAATAGATGGTTTTAATATATTTAATAAAAGTAATAAATACTTTAATAATATTATCCTTGAAAATCCAGATGATGTTTTAAATCTAGAAAAACATAGAGAAAATATAAGTAATAGAGCTATGTATGATGATCACTTTGTAGTGCTTATAAAAAAAAATGAAGAACTAATACTTCTAAATGATTTGGATGAAGATGAAACAGATTATATGAGTAGTAAGTTTAGGGATAAAGAGCTTCCACAAATATTTAAATTTAAAAATGATGATTATTCATTTAATCGTGAACTTAGAGATAAAACTGGATATGTTGTAAATAATCAAATAGACTTTTACTTTAATGATGGAGATGAAGGTAGTATCTATTACTTAGTAAAGTATGCAGATGTAGAGTCGATAATAACTAAATTTGTGATTCGAAATTTCTCTGTATTTATGGCTCTTATGTTTCTATTTATAACACATTTGGTAGTTAAATTAACTACTAATTTGACTAAAACAATTAATAACTTTATATATGCAACAGAGGAGTTATCAAGAAGTAATCTTAGTCATAGAATACCAAAACAAAAAAAACAAATGCTTGGTGAAATTATCGACGCCTATAACAGAGCTCTCGATGAGCTAGAAGAAATAGAAGATGATAGAGTTAAAAATGAAGAGGGAAGACAGTTCTTTATAGATAGTCTCTCGCACGATATAAAGACACCTCTAACATCTATAGAAGTAAATGCTGATGCAATAGTTGATGGTGTCTTTAATACAGAGGAGAAACGTATTAAGGCTTTAAAAATTATAAAAGATAAAACAAGAACAATAGATAGAATGATAGAAGAACTTAAAGTGTTTAACGATATATATACAGGTAGAAATACCTATGTATTTGAAAAAGTTGGAATTGCTGAGTTCTTTGAAGACGTAATCGAAGAATACAACTATGAAATGCATCAGAAAAATATTGAAGTTAAATTGGATTTAAAAGACTTTGATAATGTGGTTGCATCTATAGACATATATAAATTTAAAAGAGTAATAGGAAATATACTACTTAATTCTTATAAATACAACAAGGGTAGAGAACTTTGTGTTGTTGTTAAACTCAGAAAATATAAAGATGATATATTTATAAGTATAGAGGATAATGGTGTAGGAGTCAGTGATGACAAGCTTGAGTTTATATTTGATAGATTCTATAGAGTTGATAGTTCAAGAACACCTAAAAACTCTGGTAGTGGACTTGGACTTTCTATATCAAAAGCTATAATTGAGAGTCACTATGGTGAAATTAGAGCATATAATTCAAAGCTAGGTGGACTTGGTATAGAGATAAAACTTAATGTTAATGAACTAGAAATATTACGAGAAATCTAGATTAAAGTGGGGTGTATTATGAAAAAAATACTGATAGTTGAAGACGACATTACTATAAGTGAAGTAGAAAAAGGGTATCTAGAAATAGCTGGTTTTGAAGTTGATGTAGCTGATAATGGGACACTTGGAGTAAAATTGGCTCTGAGTGAAGATTACGATCTTATACTACTCGATGTAATGCTTCCTGATTATGATGGATTTTCTATTACAAAAGATATAAGACAAAAAAAAGATGTGCCAATTATATTAGTTACAGCAAAGAATGATGAACTTCATAAACTAAAAGGACTAAGTCTAGGAATTGATGATTATGTGACTAAACCATTTAGTCCAAATGAGCTAATTGCAAGAGTAAAAGCACATCTTAGCAGGTATGAAATGTTAAAAGTTAACGCTGACTCAAGTGAAAAAGAAGAAGTTATATCAATTAGAGGTCTTGTAATTAATAAGACAAATAGGCAGGTATATGTAAATGCAAATGAAGTTGAATTTACATCAAAAGAGTATGATCTACTTATGCTTCTTATAAGTACTCCA
>JBARWW010000434.1:0-7898 GCA_049647005.1 Acidaminobacteraceae bacterium
GTTTTATATGGTCGACTAAGTGTTCCTGGACCCGAATTCGAACCATTTGTAGAAACAAATATAGACTTGTCTATATTTTCAAGTTCAAAAGAGTTACTATACGTAGGCAAAGAAATTAACCCTATAAGGGCAAGGGTTAAAATAAGTCCAATATTAAGTTTGAATTTCCCATTATTTTTTTTCATAATTACCTCACTATAGATTATTCTTGTTTGTTTTTTAATCTATCATAATCTCTAATCATCCAAGTGTGTTTTTCGCTTTTTTTAATCTTAGAATCAGTTGTTTTTATAAAATCATCAGCTATTTTTTTTCTTTCTTCGTCAGTTAATGTTGCTGTCATATTAGCCACCTCACATTATAAAGTATAATAAATCTATTATATATATACCCAAAATGCTTGTACAATATCTTTAAACTTCATTACAAATAAGTGATATAATCTATATATAGCTTTCTAGAATCGCTTGACGGTATTAGAAAGTAAATTAATTGAAAGAAAATCGTGCTTTGATTTTAAATATAAATTATAGGAGGCTTATTATGAAGACAATAGTTTTAGCTGGCGGTTGCTTTTGGGGAGTCGAGGAATACTTTTCAAGAATTGATGGAGTAATTGAAACAGAAGTTGCTTATTCAAATGGTACAAAAGAAAATCCAACTTATGAGGAAGTTTGCGCACACAAGACAGGACATGCTGAGGTATGTAAAATTGGATATGATGAAAAAATAATCAGTTTAGATGAAGTACTTGAGAGGTTTTTTAGAATAATAGATCCAACGCTTATAAATAGACAAGGTGCAGATATTGGAGACCAGTACAGAACTGGTATATATTACACTGACATGCAAGATAAAATGCTTATAAAAAGTTTTATATTAAATGAGCAGAGTAAAACTGAACTTAAAATACAAACAGAAGTTGAGGAGTTAAAAGCATACTACCCAGCAGAAGAGTATCATCAAAAGTACTTGAAAAATAATCCAGGTGGTTACTGTCATATAAATTTGAACGCATAACTATATATTGAAACTTGAAGACATTAAACCTGTCGATCTTCGATCGTTGAGATTGAAATCAATAAGGCATTAGGGTATTAATCTTAAAACAAGTACTTGATGCAAAGTATTTAATTCATAAAATGAATATTAAGGTGTAATATAAGGCTTGATAAATCGAGTTCACTTAAGTAAGTTATATTCAATAATTTGAAGTGCAAGCATAAGCTTTTATTTGAGCATAGAATCAAAATGTTTCACTATATCAAAATGCCTTAATATCTTAAGGTTTAATGTTTTAATCTTAACTATCGCAGATAGACAGATCCAAATCTCTTAAGGTTTTATATATTGGTTTAATGTTTTAAAAAGTAGTATATTCAATGACTTAAAGCGTAGGCATTGCGATATTTTGAGTATAAAATGAAGTTTAGATATTGAACGAGGCGTATGTCTGAGCGTAGCGAGTTTCGCCATAGTGAAAATATCTAAGCAAAATTTTATTCAAAATGCTAGCACTAGCCAAGCCGCAAGTTATTGAATATACATTAGGGAGATATATATGTTAGAATTATCACTAAAAAATGTAAGCAAATACTACAGCACAACAAAAGTTCTTGATAATGTTACTTTTGACGTACAAACGAAAGATAGAATCGGTTTAATTGGAAGAAATGGTAGTGGAAAAACAACTATATTTAAAATGATTGTTAAAAATGAAGGGTATGATGGTGGAGATATCTTTATTAGAAAAGGTGCAACTATTGGTTATCTTGATCAAATACCTGAATTTACAGATAAGACAAAGGTAAGTGAAGTTATAAAGTCAGCTTTTGAAAAACATCACAAGATACTTAAATCTATGAATGAACTTGAGCATAATATGAGTGTTAAAAGCGGTGATGAACTTGAAAAGATAATGAAAAGGTACTCATCTTATCAGGATCAGTTTATCGCTATAGATGGATATGAAATGGACCAATCATACTCAAAGATAGTAGAAGGGTTTGAGTTTACTAAGGAGTTTTTAGATAGAGAATTTGAAATTCTAAGTGGTGGAGAAAAAACCACGGTACTACTTGCTAAGATTTTGCTTACAAAGCCAGAGATACTCCTATTAGATGAGCCTTCAAACCACTTGGATACTACATCCATACATTGGCTTGAAGAATACCTTAAAAATTATGATGGGGCAGTTATAGCGATTTCCCACGATAGATACTTTCTTGATAACGTAGTTAATAAAATTGTTGAAGTAGAAGATATGAGAACAGAGGAATACCATGGAAACTATGCATATTATCTTGTTGAAAAAGAAAAACGTGTAGAAATATGGCTTGAGAACTATAAAAATCAACAAAAAGAGATAAAAGCAATGGAAGATGCTATAGCTAGATTTAAAGTATGGAGTCGTGATGGCGACAATGAAGCTATGGTGGCAAAAATTAAAAACATGGAAAAACGCCTTGAACGAGTAGATCAGATTCCAAAGCCAAAGATTAATAGAAGAAAAACTAAGATCAAGTTTACATCAACAGATAGATCGGCGAAGGAAGCTTTAGTGTTAGATAATGTAGTAAAGGCTTTTGGTGATAAAGAGATTTTGACTGGTCTTGATCTTGATATTAGATTTGGTGAAAATGTTGCACTTCTTGGTAAAAATGGATCTGGTAAATCAACGATATTTAAGATTGTTATGGATATAATAGAGGATTACCAAGGCAAGAAAAAATTAGGTTCGCGTGTTAAGCTGGCTTATCTTGACCAAAATGTAACTTTTGATGATGAATCTATGACGCTTCTTGATACTTATAGAGATATCTATGAGTGCAAAGAGATCGACGCAAGGCGTGCACTTGCATCATCACTTTTTTTTAGTGAGAACCTTATGAAAAAGGTTTCTAGTTTATCTGGTGGGGAAAAGAGTAGACTTAAGCTATGTATTCTTATGAATAGTGACGTTAACTTCTTGCTACTTGATGAACCTACAAATCATCTTGATATAGATTCAAGAGAAATGCTTGAATCAGCTCTTATTGATTTTACTGGAACGGCTTTATTTATTTCTCATGATAGATATTTTGTAAATAAATTAGCAGATAGAATTGAGTATTTAGAAGATGGTAAGATCATATCCTATAATGGAAGTTATGATTACTTTATAGAAAAATTTAAACTAAGACTAGAAGCGAAAAATGCCATTAGCTTGCGTGGTAAAAAAGAAGAAAAGGAAGTTAATTTAGTCTCTGAAATTAAAAAGTCGATTTTAAGTGATGAAGAGAACTTAGCCTTATATGATAAAAGAAAACCAAAGAAAAAAAACATGATGAAGATAAATATCCTAGATGAGAAATTATCAGTTCTTGAAAAAAAACTTGAAATACTTGAACTTGAAATAGAAGAAAACGCTTCTAACTATGAAGTCCTAGAAGGTTTGAATGATAGATACTCAGCACTTGAGCTAGAAGTGATTGAACTTATGGAAAAACTTGATAATTTAAATAATATATAGAACTTTTATATATGATAAAATTTAATAAAACTTTAATAAAATGAGTTAAATGAACATAAATTTTACATTTAGGGGTATGAATTATATATAGTTGTAAATTGATTAGATTTAATTGCAAAAAGTATAAATTTAGGAGGTGAAATATATGAGTGAAAAATTATCAGCACAAACATGCATACCATGTTCTATAGATACTCCACCGATGTCGGGTGAAATACTATATAAATTGCTAAATGATTTAGATAGTGATTGGATTTTAATTGATGAACTTAGTCTTGAGAGAGTTTTTAAGTTGAAAAATTTTCTGCTAGCCCTTGAATTTGTTAATAAAATTGGGCTTCTTGCAGAAAGTGAAGGTCATCATCCAGATATTGAACTTAGTTATGGAAAGGTAAAAGTAAAACTTATAACCCATAAGATAAAGGGGTTATCTAGAAATGACTTTATACTTGCTGCTAAGATTGATGGAATTAATTAAGTGAATATAAGAATTATATTTAAGAAATAAACAGCCAATTGCTTACAAAAGCGATTGGCTGTTTTTGTTACTTTATAAGATAAATTAATATGGTGAAACTCTTAACTTACGCGGTAAATCCTTTAAAGTTAAGTATATCTTCAATAGCAAGTCCAACCTGAACTATACCCGCAGTGTCTTTTCTAGAAACAGCAACAAATTTAAAGAAACGTCCATCGATATCTCGTACAGCCATATTCTGAGCGACTTTTCTACTTTTATCTTTTAATATTAGATAGAATGTATAGGCCTGAGTTTCGGGATCATCTACAAATGTAAATCCAATCCCAGCAGGATTATTTGAAAGTGTTGTAGTACCTTTACTATCTGTAATGTAAAATTCGCTAATGCCAGTTTTTTTAGAGAAGTCGTTAAGATAAGCATTGTTTACAATCCCTTTTGCTCTGTCATTAGTAAGAACTTCTGCAGTTGCAAATAACTGTTCATCAATCATCTTTTCAAATGGTTCAATAAATTTTTGGAAACTATTAGATATTTCACTTAAATCTTTTGAAATTTTAGAATTTTCCTTAGTAAAACCAAGTTGAATATGTATTTCATCGTTTATAAGTGATGTTTCGCTATTTGAATTTGCAGAAAGGGTAGCAACACCTTCGACGTTCTTAGCAAGTAACTCTGATGCTTTTGTCTGCTCTTCTATATTGTTTGTAATGTTATTTATAAAACCAAGCATATCGTTAGTTCTCTCAACTATAAGGTTAAGGTTGTCTATTGCAACAGCGTTGCTATCTTTTATACGTTCAGTTTTTTCAACACTAGAGCTTATATCAGTTATTATCTTCTCTATACTAGAATTTATGTCATTTATATTTGAATTAATATCTGTTGCAGCGCTAGAACTTTCTTCTGCTAGTTTTGTAACTTCTGTTGCAACAACTGCAAAGCCACGTCCTGCATCTCCAGCTCGCGCTGCCTCTATTGATGCATTAAGTGCAAGTAGGTTAGTTTGTTCTGATATACCAGAGATACTCTTTGCCATGAGCGAGATAGAGCTCATAAGAGATTTAAGTGTAATTATATATTTTTCGGTTTCTTTCATTTGATCTCCAACTTCGCCTATCGATGAAAGAGAATTTTCGATAACTTTTGTACCCTCAGAAATAGCTTTTACGTTATCTTGTGTAACTTTTTTAAATTCATTTGAGTAATCAGCAATCTCGGTATTAGATCCAAGAAGTTCCTCAGAAATAGCAGCATTTTCAGATGAATCAATCGCCATTCTCTCAGAGTTATTACCAATTGATTTAATAGAATTGAAGATATCATCCATTTTACCAAGTGATGTATCAGAGTTTGTATTAAGCTTAGTCGAGTAGTTGTGAAGATTAACTTCAGATTCTAACATGTTATAGAGCCAAGATTTAAGTAAATCCTGCAGCTTATATATCAATTTGTTGGTTTCTTGTAAACGTCGATTTGCAATATCTTTACTAGGACTAGCTAGGAAATCTCCAGCACAATATTTTTTCAAAATATCATCGATTTTCAAAATATCTTTTTTAAATGAATTCTCGCTAATTACAACTGTAAGAATGATTGCAATAATTATTAGAAGGCATGAAAAAATACTAGCTATGAGTATATTTTGACTGCCAAGTGTTGCAAATAGAATGTAGTTTAATGCTGAAAATATAATGATTAATACAGATAATCTTAAATTACGTTTCATAGAATTCTCCCCTCACATTATAAAATTTATTTATTAATAAAATACCCCTAATTTTATAGAGTTCCCTTTTAGTAGCAAAATACCTTTAATTTCAAATAACAAATTTTTGTAAAAAGTAGCACCACATTTTGTTTCGTGATAATATATAAAAACAAAATTAGAAGAAGAGTTTGTATCAAAGTTGGGTAAAAAGATAGATATATAAATAACTGGAGGGTAATATGAGAAAATTTTACAATAAAATAACAATGTTCGTTTCACTATTTTTATTCTGGATTATATTATCTGGAGAAATCAGTAGGAGACAATTGATATTAGGCTCTATATCATCATTAATAGTTATAATAATTTCGGATATTCTACTTAATAAATCAAGAAGTTCAAGAGTAAAGGTTCAAAAAGTGTATAAAATTATTTGGTTTTCTTGCCTTGTTGCGGTAGAGATTTTTAAGGCAGCCTATGAACATATAATAAGAGTTTTTAATGGGTCAGAACTTCCTAGAGTTATACGTGTTAAGCTTGATGTTAAAGACGAATTTAGTATAGCTATGATATCAAATGCAATAACATTAACACCAGGAACAGTTACCGTAGAGGTTTCGTATAATAGGCTTACCATAATAGGCTTTGCAAAAAATGAAAAAGAAATAGCAGACATAAAAAATACCATTTTAAATGTATATCAAAAGCCATTTTTATAATAATAAAAGGCTAAGTATGAATATAAATACAAAATATAATTAAAAAAAATTAAGCTAGGAGGTCTACATGTTTTTAGAGATAACAATATTAATAATAGCATTATCACTAATAGCACTTTTATATCACCTAGTGCAATCTAAAACCATATGGGAAAAACTAATTTCCTTAAATTTAATGACAATTAAAATAATTATGCTAATTACAGTATTTGGAGTTATGATTGGATCTCCAGCAGTACTTGATATATCGATAACATATGGAATTATAGGCTTTATATCAGTTACCATGTTATCAAGATTTTTACTTAGAGGGGGTAGATTAAAATGATATATAAATTTTTACTCGTCCTTTCCTGGTTTTTCTTATTCATTGGAATTGTAGGATTATTTAGATTTAAGGGTGTATTTACAAAGCTTCTTAGTAGTTCTAAAATAGATTCAGTAACTATCATTACTATTATACTTGCTCTGATATTTAAGTCAGGTTTTAGTATGATGAGTCTTAAATTACTCATAATACTTCTTTTTTATCTAATAACTAATCCTGTAACAAATCAAATCATAGCCATATCAGCATATAGAAATGGAATAAATCCACAGGATGGTGATGGTTTATGATTGAAATAATACTTGTACTAATGCTATTTGTTGTATCGGTGATTATGGTTCGTGAAAAGAACAATCTTAATCTTATAATCTATTACTTTGTGTTTTCGTTTTTAGCCGCAAGTCTATATTTTCTATCAAAAGCACCGGATATTGCATTAGCTGAAATTGCAGTAGGTTGTGCATTTATACCAATCATATATATCATCGCTATATCAAAGCAAAATGAGTTTAATGTTTTACTATATGATGGAGAAGAAGCGCTTGAAAATCTAGAGTATAGAAATTATTATGATGAACTATATTATTTTTTATCAGAATTTTGTGAAGTCTATAGTTTAGAGTTAAATATAATAACTAAAAAAACTACTTATTATCCAACTGTTCATGGCGTTTTTAGACCTGGCAACGTTGATCTTATAGCAGCTTTTAATCCCGATGAAGAGGTTCTTTGGATTATAGGTAATAGATCAAATTTCATGTATCCAAAGCTTGAGACTATATCGCAAAAATATGACAATATAATGATAATTAAGGTGGCCGATGATGAAAAATAATATAAGAATAAAACTAGGATATATAGGATTAATATTAATACTATTACTACTAGTCCCTGAATTTATAAAGCTTCTAGCTGATTACAATAGTTTTAGTTATGATTATTTTACTAAGAATACCCTTAGTGAGATTGGTTCTAAAAATGTAGTTACAGGTATATACCTGGATTACAGACTATTTGATTCTCTGTTTGAAGCGGGAATACTTTTTGTTGTTGCCGCTGCCATACTATTTATGGGCAAAGAAGATAAGAAAAAAATATAAATTATAGTTAAAGCTAAAAGTTATAGATTAGCTAAAGCAAAAAAAGCAATA
>JBARWW010000435.1:0-23540 GCA_049647005.1 Acidaminobacteraceae bacterium
AAAATGCCCTCTTCTGTTTTTTCAAAAGTATAGGTTTTAACCTTTTGTCCAATCCGCTTTATAACCTTTTTTAGCGTTAAACTTGATAATTCTTCTGTAAGTTTTATAGATATGCGATTTACTTTGACCTCACTTGACATAACAAACGTTTTTATATAATCATTCTTTTCAATGTAAGTTTCAATTTCATTATTATTAAATTTAATATGCGTTTTTAATGCATCAACTTCAGCTATTTTTATTTCATATAAAGCTTTATATTTACTAAGTACGTCAATATATAAATTCTTTATTTTTTCATCATGTTTAGTTTCATTTTTTAAATATACTACACATGGTGTAGTCATATTCACATAATTAAATTCTGAATAAAAATTTATAATACTGAAATTTGGTTTTAATAACTTATTGTTAAATATCTTTGTTCCTGGAGGAATTTTTCCAAATAGATCCTCTATTTCTATTGATTCAGTTTCACTCGCAATTACAAACCTACCATTTTCATTAAACATAGGCACTTCGATTTTTCTATTATTTACTGTAGTTGTTATAATTGGCGATTGACTATAATCAAAGATCCATTTATATCCACTTAGTTCTGTAAATCTATCGTTTATACTTTTATCATGATTTATTAAAAATATTAATACAAGTAAAAAACTTGCTGGTGCTGTATATAATGAATATTTTGCAACATTAAAATCTAATAAATATAAAAAAATAACTACTGCAAAACTAACAATATATGATTCAATTATTAGTCTTCTAAAAACTTTATTTTTATCATGTATACTTTTTATATATCTACTCTCATCATCTGAAGTTGCACTATTGCTATTATAGTAGTTTAAGACTGAAATAAATATAATTGAAACTATGAAAGCTAAAATTATAGACATAATAATTCCCAAAGGTAAATTAGACATATCTACTGTTATAATATAAATAATAAATTGTATCATAAATATATATTTATTAGATTTCGAATTTCCAACACCAATTGTGTATAGTAAATTTAAATTCATATATTTCTCCTCAAAACAAACTTATAATTGTTAAGTTATGTATATATTATACTCTATTTATATACTATAAAGTAACATTTTCGCACTAAATTAACCATTCAAACAACTAACTAGCATCGTAAATTTCGAAAAAGGAGACAATATTTATATCAAATCAAATCCACTATAAATGTTACACCTTTTACCTCTTGCAAATCCAATTAGGACAATTCCAAGTTCGTCAGCTATACGTATCGCCATGTCCATAGGAGCTGATTTAGATACTATAACTTCTATACCTATTTTTGCAGACTTAAGAAGCATTTCAGACGATAATCTGCCACTTGAAAAAAGGATTTTATCTTTACAACTTACCTCATTTAATATAATATGACCAACAATCTTATCAATTGCATTATGACGTCCTATATCTTCACGAAACACATTAAAATCCTTTCCATCAGAAAGAAGACTCATATGAACGCCACCAGTTCTTAGGAAGAGTTCTGATGATTTATTCATATTAGCCATAGTATCGAGTAATGACTCCATATCTAAATTAATTTGTTCTTTATTCTTTGTACTCTGAAGCTTTATCTTATCAATAGCATTATAAAACACAGTATTATTTGCACATCCTGAAGTTATTAGTCTTTTTTTATTTATATCACTTTCAAGAATATTTTCATCTATTATATCAACAAATACTTCTCCACTCCTTAGGTCTATAGATATACTTTTTATATCCTTCTTTTTATTAATTAAATTTTCACTAAACAAATAACCTACAATAAGTTCTTTTTCATACTCAGGTGTACAAAGAAGTGTTGCGTATTGATTACCTCGTAGATATAAAGTAAGTGGAAACTCTATAATTACATCATCTTCTACGACATTTGAAACTCCATCTTTATACTTAATAATTTTAACTTTTTTTGATGTATCCATAAGAATTCTCCTTATCTATGCATGGAAAAGTCTACTCAGCTTATAACGTTCTATATCTTCAATTGTATTCAAGTTCTCAAATATTGAAAGATTTTTAGAATATAGTCTCACCTTTGATTCTTTAACATATATAATTTCATTTTTGAGTAGTAAATTCAATATTTTAAGATCATCATTTTCAATATTTTTAAGTATATCTGTCATAAGATCTTTACTATAAAATCCGTAAAATGGCTCTATCCACTTACCTTTCTCACTTACTATACCTAGAACACGTTTGTTTCTAAGTATCTCTAATTTAAGGTATTTAATATAATCTAAATTGATATATGGCATGTCACAAGCCATTAAGAAAATATACTCTGAACTACTATGATAAAGAGCACTATAAAGTCCACAAAGAGGTCCCTTACCTGTTATCATATCTTTTTCAATTATTACTTTGCACTCAAAATTCATATTACTATACACACTATGATCATTGCTTATAATAATAATTTCATCAAATTCACGGCTTAATTTTTCCACCAAAATTTCAATTAAGAATCTATCATCTATTTTTATAAGCTGTTTATCAAAGCCCATTCTAGTACTTCTTCCACCTGCAAGTATCACTGCAGTTTTAAGTTTTTTTTCGAATTTTGTATTCTCCATAAATACCTCTCCATACTACATTAGAGGTTACAATAGTAACCCCTAAGTAATTCAATATATATTGCAAAGTATATACACTTGCTTATTTTAAAACTTCTTATATTTTTTCTATTTTTACTGAACAAACTTTGTATTCTGGTATATCTGCAATAGGATCAAGTGCTGCATTTGTAAGTCTATTAGCTGCACCTTTTGCAAAGTGGAAAGGTATAAAGACAACCCCTTCGCCTATTATGTCAGTAACTTTAGCAAGAACATCTATCTCACCTCGTCTAGATGAAACTCTTACTCTCTCACCATTGACTATATTCATTCGGCTTGCAAGAACAGGATTAATTTCTACATAACTTTCAGGAACAATTGCATTAATCCCATCAGTTTTACCAGTCATAGTTCTTGTGTGATAGTGATACAGCACTCTTCCAGTTGTAAGAGTAAGAGAATACTCACTATTATTAACCTCATTAGGTTCAATATATAATATCTCATGGAATTTGCCAAGTCCTTTCGTAAACACACCTTCATGAAGAATCTTAGTTCCTGGATGATTTACATCTGGGCAAGGCCACTGAAGTCCTGTTTTTTCTACTCTAGCATAGTTTATTCCACCATAGTGATGAGGTGTTGCTTTTGCAATCTCATCCATTACGTCTGATGAAGTTTCAAATCCATTTTCATAACCCATACGTCTCATAAGTTCATCAACAATTTTCCAGTCTTCTATAGCTTGACCCGGTGAATCTACAGCTTTTCTAACTCTTTGAATTCTTCTATCGCTATTTGTAAAAGTACCTTCTTTTTCAGCGAAACATGCAGCTGGAAGCACAACATCTGCTTTCTCTGCTGTTTCAGTTAAGAATATATCTTGTACAACTAAAAACTCTAATTTATCGAGCGCTTTTTCTATATGATTTAAGTCTGGATCTGAAACCATTGGATTTTCTCCAACAATATATATAAATTTAACAGAGCCATCGTAGGCACCGTCCATAATTTTGGGAATAGTTAAACCCACTTTATCAGAAAGTGACTCTACACCCCAAAGCTTTTCGAATTTTTCTTTAGCTTCTAAATCAAATACTTTTTTATAGCCAGGATAAACGTTTGGAAGAGCACCAACATCACATGCACCCTGAACATTATTTTGACCTCTTAGTGGATTAACTCCAGCATTTTCAACACCTACATTACCACATGCCATCGCTAGGTTAGCAATCGCCTTAACATGATCAGTTCCAGAACTATGTTGTGTAAGACCCATAGCATAAAACGTTGATGCAGTATTTGACTCTGCGTAAATTTTCGCAGCTTTTATAATATCTTCTTCAGCAACACCACATATTACTGCCATTTTAGCTGGAGTATATGGTTTAATTGAATTAACAACTAAATCAAAATCTTCTGTTCTTGTGTTTATATATTCTTCATCATACAATTTATTTTCAATTATATAGTTAAGCATTCCGTTTACAAGAGCAACGTTAGAACCCGGATTGATTTGTAAAAACACATCTGCGTATTCTGCAAGTTCTATTCTTCTTGGATCTGCAACTATAAGCTTTGCACCCTTCTTTAATGCTTTTTTCATAAAGGTTCCTATTACTGGATGGTTTTCAGTTGTGTTTGTTCCTATAACAAATATAGCTTCAGAATTTTGAACTTCTTCAATACTATTTGTCATAGCTCCACTACCAAATGATGCTGCAAGACCTGCAACAGTAGTACTATGTCACAAACGTGCGCAGTGATCAACCGAATTTGTTCCGATTACTGCTCTAAACCATTTTTGAATCAAGTAGTTATCTTCATTAGTACATCTAGCTGAGGACATTGCTGCAAAAGCATCTGAACCACTTGTTTTCTTAATTTCATTAGCCTTTGTAATAATAAGATCGTATGCTTCTTCCCAAGTTGCTTCTTCTAAAACTCCATTTTTTCTAATAAGTGGTGTTTTAAGTCTATCAGGGTGATCAATAAAGTTAAATGCAAATTTCCCCTTAACACACATAAGTCCATCATTAAGATCTCCATAAACAGGATCTATTCTAACTACCTTATTATCTTTTACTACAAGATTCATCTGACATCCAACACCACAATATCCACATGTTGTTTTTACTCTTTTATCAATTTCCCAGCTTCTAAATTTATTTTTAGATTTTTCAACAAGAGCACCTGTTGGACATACATTTACACAGTTACCACATGATACACAAGCCGAATGCTCCATACCAATATCAAATGGATGCGATATATGAGTCTCGTATCCTCTTTCACTAAATGTTATAGCGCCAGTACCTTGAAGTTCATCACATACTCTAACGCACTTTCCACAAAGTATACATTTATCTCTATTGAATGTGTAAAAGTGATTCGAACTATCAACTTCACAAGAAAGTGATTTTTTATACATTTTATTTTCGCTCTTTATATCATACTCATAACAATAATCCTGAAGCTTACAATCTCCAGCTTTAGAACATGTTAAACAGTCATTTTCGTGATTTAGCCAAAGTAGATTTAGTATATCTTTTCTACTTTCTAAAACTTCCTCCGAATGAGTTTGAATATCCATACCATCATTTGCTGGTGTTGTACACGAAGCCATAAGTGATCTAGCTCCTTTTACTTCAACAACACATATTCTACAAGCTCCATGAGCTGTAAGTCTTTTATCATGACAAAGTGTTGGAATTTCAACACCTACTGTTTTTGCAGCTTCAAGGATAGTACTTCCTTTTTCTACACTTACGTTTTTTCCATTAATCGTTAATGATATCATCAGTACTCCCCCTAAACCTTATCTATACATTTAACTGGACACTTATCTATGCAAGCCCCACATTTTATACATTTTTCTTGATCAATTACATGCAGTTCTTTTCTTTCTCCTGAAATACAATCTACAGGACAAACTCTAGTACAAGCGGTACAGCCAATACACTTCTCACCTATAACAATTTGAAGTAATGACTTACATACACCAGCTTTACATTTTTTATCTACAACATGAGCCTCGTACTCATCACGGAAGTTCTTAATAGTAGATAAAACAGGGTTTGGGGCCGTTTGACCAAGACCACAAAGCGATGCCCTCTTAATTGTTTTTGAAAGTCTCTCAAGTTCATCTATATGTTCAAGAGTTCCATGTCCTTCTGTTATATAATCTAAAAGTTCTAGCATTCTTCTAGTACCCTCACGACAAGGTGTACACTTACCACATGACTCTTCAACCGTAAAATCAAGGAAGAATCGTGCAATGTCAACCATGCAGTTATCTTCATCCATTACAATCATACCACCCGAACCCATCATTGATCCCTTAGCGATAAGGTTGTCATAGTCGATTGGTGTATCTAGATCTTGATCAGTTAAACAGCCACCTGATGGTCCACCAGTTTGAACAGCCTTAAAGGCTTTTCCATCTGGAATTCCTCCACCTATGTCAAATATTACTTCTCGAAGAGTAGTTCCCATAGGAATCTCTAGTAGTCCTGTATTAACAATCTTTCCGCCAAGCGCAAATACTTTTGTACCCTTAGATTTTTCAGTTCCAATAGAAGAAAACCACTCAGATCCTTTTAAAATAATTTGTGCAATGTTGGCATAAGTCTCAACATTATTTAGTAATGTTGGTTTATCAAATATACCTTTGTGAGCTGGGAAAGGTGGTCTTGGTTTTGGCATACCTCTTTTACCTTCAATAGAAGCTATAAGAGCTGTTTCTTCACCACAAACAAATGCTCCTGCTCCAAGTCTGATTTCAAGTTCAAAAGAAAAATCAGTTCCAAATATATTCTGACCAAGAAGTCCATACTCTCTAGCTTGCTTCATAGCAATCTCAAGTCTATTAACTGCAATCGGATACTCAGCTCTAATATAGACATATCCCATATTTGATCCTATTGCGTATCCCGCTATAGCCATAGCCTCAATAACAGAGTGCGGATCTCCTTCAAGGACAGATCTATCCATAAAGGCTCCTGGATCACCCTCATCAGCGTTACACGCAACATACTTTTGATCACCTACTGCATTGTAGGTGAATTCCCACTTGAGTCCTGATGGAAAACCACCACCACCACGACCACGAAGCCCTGATTTTTTAATTTCTTCTATAACATCCTCACGACTCATTTCAGTAAGTACTTTTCCAAGCGCTTTATAACCATCAAAAGCAATATATTCATCTATATTTTCTGGATTTATCATTCCACAATTTTTAAGCGCAATCCTTTGCTGCTTTCTATAAAAATCGATTTGACTAATCGGTATAATCTTATCATCAACTTTCGCATCATCAAATATTAAATCCTTAACTATTTCTCCCTTATAAAGATGCTCAGAAGTTATTGTTTTAACATCCTCTAATGTAATGCGTGAATAAAATGCACCTTCTGGATAAACAATTACAATTGGCCCTGCTTCGCAGAGCCCAAAACATCCTGTTTTAACGATTTTTACTTCTTTATCAAGTTCAAGTTTTGCGATTTCTTTTACAAATTCTTCTTCTATAAGATTTGACTTTGAAGAAGCGCATCCAGTTCCGCCACAAACAAGAACGTGTGATCTATATAAATTCATTGTCTACTCCCCCTATAAGTCTAGTTATTATCCATTAAAAATTCATTTATAATTTTTCCGTTTACAATATGTTCATCTATAATCCTCTTTGCTTTATCAGAATCTATATTTACATAAGTAATTTTTCCATTACCCTCTGAATATATCTCAACAATTGGCTCCAGTGTACAAAGACCAATACAAGCAGTCATAGAAACTTCAATATCTGATATATCTTTTGATTGAACTTCTGAAATAATAGTCGTAAGCACCTTTCTTGCACCAGCAGCAATACCGCATGTTGACATACCTATAACAATTTTAGTTCCTTTATTTTGATTTCTCAAATCTATATCTTTAAAGGCTTTTTCTCGTATAGCTTCCAATTCTTCTAAATTCTTCATAATCCGCCTCCACTACATGTATTTTTTAAGTATATCTACAACGTCAGATTCTACTAATCTTCCGTAAACATCTTCATTAACTGTTAATACCGGAGCAAGACCACACGCACCAATGCATCTAGTAGCTTCAAGTGTAAACTTTCCATCACTCGAAGTTGCACCAATAGCAACAGAAATCTCATTTGAAATTCTATCAACTATATTTTGTGACCCTTTTACGTAACATGCAGTTCCAAGACATACTCCAATTACAAAATCGCCCTTAGGCTCAAGTGTAAACTGTGAATAAAATGTCACTACACCGTATATTTCTGCAAGAGGTATATTAAGCCCTTTTGATATTTCTTTTTGAACTTCAAGAGGAAGTGCGCCAAATATCTTTTGCCCGTCATGTAGAGTTGGCATAAGTGGACCTTTTGTACCTTTATATTTTTCAATAGCCTCATTCAGTTTTTCAAAGTTTTCTTTAGTTAATATCTCTTTTGCCATAGCAACCTCCATAAGTTAAGTATTATTCTCTTATAGTATATTGTAATGCTTCATTTTTCACAATACAACGATAGTTAAATTATTATTTAACTTAAATTATTATTGTTATATATAAATAATATTGATATTAGTTATCAACGTTTAAGTATTTGCACAATATATTTCATTTCATATAAAAACAACCTAAATACAATTAACGCTTAATTATAGTTAGGTTTTTTTATATTTATATAATATTTTTAAAGCTTAATCATTAAATCTTCTTTTTTTATATACCCTGTCTTTACAACTTTTGCAAATACAACTTCCTCATTTAACTGACAACTTTCATTGTCTTGAAGCTTTGGGCAATTATCATGGCACTTTTTAAAGACCTTTGTAATCTCAATCACGCAGTCACCTATAATAAATTTGTCTAGTTCTACTAAAGATTTAACATCTAAATGCATAATTATTAGGTTTTCTTTGAACTTTTTATGGCAAAAGCCCACTTCGTTTGTAGTATTATTAACAATGAATTTTTCAGACACAATAGAAATTTGTCTAATTTCACTGTGGGCTTGGTCATTTTCAATTCCAACTTCTTCAATCAATTTTGCGTTTTCAAGCATCATTCTACCATTATCAGTAGTAATTGCAATTGATTTAACTATCTTTTCTTCACTATTCATAGATTTTCAACCTCAATATCCATTAATTTATATCCACTATATCTATTCACTACTCTTCTAAAGTCATCACTTTTTAACGTTTCGATAAAGTCTTTGACTAATTTATGTTCTCTATTTTTATTTTTAAATATAAAATCATAATCTTCATATGCTATTTCTATAAAATCTAGTCCCATAAGTTTTGCAACAGACTCTATACCCATACCAATATCACTATTTCCGCTTTTAACTGAAAGTGCTACTGCAGTATGTGTAAACAACTCCATGGAGTAGCCTTTTATATCATTTGAACTAATATCTTCTTTACCTAAAAGATAGTCAAACAAAACTCTCGTACCTGCTCCTCTTTGTCTATTAGCAAAGGTTAATTTTTTTGAAACTATATCATTTATTGTTTTGACTCCATCTGGATTACCTTTTTTTACATAGAAACCTTGAGATCTTTTGATACCTTTAATGATACTTATATCATCATTTTTAAGATATTTCGAAATATATGTTTTATTGTACTCTCCAGTTTCTGGATCAAGTAAGTGAATCGGAGCAATATGGCACTCATTTCTTTTTATAGCCATAATTCCAGGAAGCGAACCAAGGTGAACAGAAGATATCCTACTTACACTCGTCTTTTTTGTATACAATTCATTTAGTTCATCCACTAATATATCGTGCGAACCAATTGATATAAGTGTGTTTTCTATAATTTCCATAGGTCTAAGTATCTCAACATCAACTTCACTTCCAACTTCAAAGCCCTCAGAATTTCTTGGAATCTCTAGTATTGCATCAGCTTTAACTAAAGACATAGTCACACCTGCTCCACGACTAAGTGGTGAGGCAATTAGTTTTCCATCTATTATACCAAGCTTAACTCTTACAAATTCTAAGTGTTTAAGTGAAGATACTACTCTCTTTGACAGTATAGCCTTTTCTAAAGCTTTCTTTTCATTATACTTTCCATTTATAAGAGGCAAAACAAACTCTCTAAATGATATAAATGCAGAAACTGGGTATCCCGGTATACCTATAACTGCTTTACCATCAATTTCACCAAATATAGTTGGTTTTCCTGGCTTAATTGATATGCCATGAAGTATTAAGTCACCAAGTTCATCTATTACAGTTGAAGTAAAGTCTTCACTACCTGCAGAAGAACCTGCACTTATAACAACAATATCATTTTCCTTTGCAGCCTTTTTAACCGCTGCTTTTAATAATTCTTTATCATCTCTAACTATATCGTATCTAGTACACCTAGCGCCGGCTTCTTCAACCATTGCTTTAAACAAACTAGAATTTGAATCTATAATTTGACCAGGAGTAAGATTTGTATTAACTGCTACTATCTCATCACCCGTTGGTATAACTCCTACTTTTATAGTTTTATAAACATTTATATCTGTATTTGCACCACTTAGTAGGGCTGATATATCTACAGGTGTAATTACATGATTTGATGGTACTATCATTTCTCCGATTACTATATCTTCACCAATTACTCTTATATGTTCCCATTCATAAGAAGGTTTATGTATCATAATTTCACTGCCTGAAACTTCAGTTACATCTTCTATCATAATTACGCTATTGAATTCTTTTTCTATAACATCTCCCGTATCAACATATTTAAAGTCTACTCCCAAAGTAAGGATGACTGGATTTCTCTCGTTTGCAAGCATCGTTTTTTCTGCATTTACCATAATACCATCCATAGCAGATGCGTTATAGTTAGGATTTGATACAAGTGCAAAGTGTGGAGTATATGTTTTTCTAGCAAGAGACTCAAAAACAGATACTATTTCATATTCTAAATTATATCTACTTGAAAATCTTGATTTCAGTACTTCTTTTGCTTCTTCAAATGACACTGTATTTAAATATATATTTCTCTTCATAGTCAATCCTCACTTTATTAAAATAAATGAACTTCTAAAGTTTCACCTAGATAAACTCCTTCTTTCTCCATAGGTATTCTTACATAACCATCCGCTGATGAAAATATTGAAACCATACCTGATGTTCCCCTTATTGCCTCGGCAATATACTCTCCATTATCAAGATTAAGCTTAACCATATAGTAGTTATCTCTTCCATTATTTAAATTCACTTGAAAAGCTGATTTGCATATTATTGTTTTTCTATTTTCTATAATTCCTAATTTTTCTTTTATAAATTCTTCAACAACAAGTTTAAGTGATACAAGGCATGAAGCTGGGTGACCTGGAAGTCCAAACACAATCTTGTCTTCTACTTTTCCAACTATGGTTGGCTTACCCGGCTTAATTGCAATACCATGAACAAGCACACCTGGATCTCCAATTTCATTTATAACATCACTAGTAAAGTCTAATTTTCCAACAGAACTTCCACCAGAAAATATAGCCATATCACTTACTTTAAGACTTCTTACTAAAGCATCTTTAACAAGTTCATACTTGTCTTTTACAATCTCACTAAGTACAATCTCACATCCCATGTTTTGAAGTGTTGAACTTATTGTGTATCTGTTGGTATCAATTATTTTACCGATACTATACTTACTACCAACTTCGATTAATTCATCGCCAGTTGATATAAGTGCTACTTTTATCTTTTCATAAACATCTACTTCCCTATAATTTAAAGCTGCAATAATTGCTATGTGATTTGGCTTTATAATTGTTCCTTTCTTTATACAAAGTTCACCTTTTGCAACATCATCACCTTTTAATACCATATTTTCATTATTTGAGATTGGTTTATATACAAATACTTCACTATCTATAACTTCACAGTGCTCAATCATAGCCACACCATCAAAACTGTCTGGCACATGTGCTCCAGTTGGTATATATAATGTTTCATTTTTTTCTGTTTTAATATTACTTATTTCACCCATATCTATACTACCTACTAGTTCAAGGACAGCAGGATTATTTTCCGATACTCCTGTGACATCACTAAGTTTAACTCCGTATCCATCAACAGTTGATCTATTAAAATCAGGTATATTTAGAATAGATACAATATCTTTGGATATAATTCTACCTACTAGATCTTTGATATCAATCTTTTCTTCTCTTATTTCGAATTTTCCAAATTGTGTTTTAAGTATCTCTTTTACTTCATCTAGTTTTTTTACATTAAAAAATTCCAAATTAATCTCCTTTTGTATCTAATCTTAGATTTGCATCTTCTAAGACAAGCACCTCGTCACATATATTTTCAGCGTGTTCCATATTATGTGTTACAAGTATAATTATACATTCATAGTCAATTGATTTGATAACCGATTCAATTGTTTTTATAAAATTTTTATCAATATTTGATGTAGGTTCATCTAGCAGTAATACCTTCGGTCTAAAAACCATCGCTCTTGCAAGTAGCATCTTTTGCGACTCACCACTTGATAGTTTTCTTGCTTTTGTCTCTTTAAATTTTCCAAGACCAAATCTAATTAGTAACTCAGAAACACCTTCACTTATTTTAGTTTTATCTTCCCCTCTTATCTTAAGAGGATATGCTATATTGTCATAGACTGTCTTTTTCATTACATAAGATGATGGTCCAACATAAGTTAATTCATTATTTTTATCAAAGCCATCATAGTTAATATATCCACTACACTTAGTTTCTAAACCAGCAATTATTTTAAGTAGTGTACTTTTGCCAGCCCCATTTTCACCGAGTATACCATAACACTTTCCACTCTCAAATTTATAGCTAACAGAGTTTAGTATATTTCTCTCATAAGTTTTATTTATATTACTCAGTTCAATATACATACTAATCCTCCATCACCCTATGAATTACTGAGTTTACAGTTAGCGATATTGCTATTAGAACAATACCCATTGCTATTGATTTTGCGTAATTTCCCATACTATTATTCATAGCAATGTAAGTGGTCATAACCCTTGTAAATCCTTTTATATTTCCACCAACTATCATAACTGCCCCAACCTCTGATATAGCACGACCAAATCCAGTTGTAATAGCTACAAGTATTGTAGTCCTCATTTCATGAAGTATAAGCATAAATACATCGCTTCTTTTACCACCAAGAGTTCTACATGTTTCTTTTATAATTTTACCATCAATTTTAACTTGATTATAAACGATACCTGTAATTATAGGCAGTATCAGAACCGACTGTGCTATAACCATAGCAGTTACTGTGAACATAAGCCCATACTTTCCAAGAGGACCTCTTCTAGATATAGATATACCAATTAGTAGCCCGACGACTACTGGTGGTAAACCCATAAATGAATAAAGTACTTTCTCATATACATTTCTAAATGGAAATTTGTTTAGTCCGCTTACAACACCAAGTATAACTCCAAGTATAGAACTAATTATGGTAGATAAGCCTGATACAAAAATCGATAGCAAAATTACAGTATAAATTTCTCGATCAAAACTAATTAGTAAATATAAAGCTTCTTTTATTCCATCAAAAATATAGTTCATAAGTTACTCCATTTTAGTTTGGCATAAATAGTGATTGTCCAAATTCTTCTACTCCAAATCCTTGAATAAGTACTTTAGTATCATCTTCAAGTAACCAAGCTATAAACTTATCGGCTCCATCAGAGTTAATATGCGTATACAATTCGTTATTTAATTTAAGAACACCATACTGATTAAATAACTTTGAATCACCTTCAACAAGAATATCTAAGTCTAACTTGTCTTGCATACTAAGGAAAGTTGCTCTATCAGTAAGTGCGTATCCCTTAACTTCGTCAGCCATAAGTAACACATCGCCCATTCCTTTTCCAGCTGAAATATAAAAATCTCCACTTGGTTCAAATGATAAGTCATTCCATAAAGACAACTCTTTTTTATGTGTACCCGAATCATCGCCACGTGATACAAATTTTTCTGAACTATTTCGTATTAGATCTAGCGCATTTACAATATTATCAGGTGCAATTTCTTTTGTTTTTGCCCCGTCAGTTTTTGGACCAACTAATACAAAGTCATTGTACATAACATCATTTCTTGTAAGTGCAAATCCATCTTCTATAAGTACTAATTCAGAAGTTTTAGCATGCGTAAGAAGCACGTCAGCATCCCCATCAACACCCATTTGAAGGGCTTTTCCAGTTCCTACAGCAACAACTTTAACACTAACGCCTGTTTTTTCTGTAAATACTGGTAATATGTAATCTAGTAATCCACTATTTTCAGTAGAAGTTGTAGTAGCAAGAATAATCACAGATTCTTCTATTTTTGTTTGGTCATCACTTGTTTTCTCTACATCAAGCTCTAACGACTGCTCTATATCTGCCGGTGCCTCACTCACTTTTGCACTACATCCAACTATTGAAAGTACTAAAAGCATCATTAATAATACACTTGTCAATTTTTTCATCCCATTCATCCCCTTTAAATTATTTATTCACAAATAGAAGAGATAACCTTCGCTACACAAACAACACTTAAACATAACTTAGTTATACACAAAAAAATAAAACTCCTTTGTAAATAGCAAAAGGAGTTCGTTAGTATAATTTTATTATTCTTTATATTTATAGAAATTATTACATTTAATGGAATGTCGTGATCTATACTATACCACTCAAAGTAATTAGAAACTACGATTCTAAAGCATATAAATACTAATTTTCCTTTCCAAATGTGGGAGGCTATAAAATTTATCTTATAACCCATAGACCAAAATTTCGTAATTACTAAAATAAGCATAAATTTTACTGTAATCTTAGAAATAATGGTTCGGAAAACAAATATTACATAATTACTATAATATTTATAGTTTAATTCAGTATAAGTTAAATATATGCCAACATGCAAGTGTTTTTATACAATTTTCCGTCATTTTTTTATTTTTTTGCCTATTAATTGTTAAATATTATTCAAATATTGAATATACTCTTTTATAGACGAATTTCTATGGTAAAATGAATATACAGAAAACGATTATACAATTTCATAAATATTATTCACTCAATGTGGTTATCCCCAAACCCACTCCAAAAAACTTGGCATTTAAGTTTTTTAGGGTTTGTTAGTACTTTTGTACTATTTTTCGGATGGCATCGCACTTGAGTTTTTTGTGTTTTAAGAACTCTTTTTAGTAATTTTAGTGGTTCAAGCACCCACTTTATAAAAACTTGTAAACATATTTTTTATAAAGGAAGTGGGGACACTTGTACCTAGCAACTCGCTTTAGCCAATATTACAATAAGAAATTTAATAGAGTCTTGCCCTAATACGTAAAAGCCTTGTTTAATAAATATAATGAATTTTAGTTCAAAATGGAGGGAAACATATGTCTTTAATGATTAAAAATGCAAAAGCAGTAATAACAATGAATGACAGTAACGATGTACTTAGCAACTGTGATGTCTTTATTGAAAATGGTCTTATCAAAGCTATTGGGGTAGATCTTAGTGGCCAAGGAATTATAGCGAAAGAAGTTATAGATGGAACTAATAAGTTCGTCTATCCTGGACTGGTTAACACACACCACCACTTTTACCAAACTATGACAAGAAACTATCCTAATGTACAAAATATGGAACTTTTTGATTGGTTAAAGGCTCTTTATAAACTCTGGAGTGGTCTAGATTCTGATATGGTTTACAATAGTTCGCTAATAGCTATGGGTGAACTTGCAAAGTATGGATGTACAACTATGCATGATCATCACTATGTTTTTCCTGATGGAACAACAAATTTAATAGATAGACAAATCGAAGCTGCAAAAGAATTAGGCGTTCGTATACACGCAAGCCGTGGAAGTATGTCTAGAGGAGTTTCTGATGGAGGCCTTCCACCTGATAGACTTGTTCAAACAAAAAAAGAAATCCTTAGAGATTCCGAGAGATTAATCAAAGCTTATCATGATTCATCTGTTGGCTCTATGTCACAAATAGTTCTTGCACCATGTTCGCCATTCTCAGTTACTACAGATCTGCTTAAAGATAGTGCTGCTCTTGCTAGACAATACAATGTAAAACTACACACTCATCTTGCAGAGACCTTAGATGAAGAAAAATTCACTTTAAAAACATTAAAAATGAGACCTCTTGAATATATGGCAAGTGTAGATTGGCTTGGTGACGACGTTTGGTACGCCCACGGTATTCACTTTAACGATGACGAATTAAGCTTACTTGCAAAGACTAAAACTGGCATTGCTCACTGTCCTAGTTCAAATATGAAGTTATCTTCTGGTATCGCTCGTATAAGTGAAATGATCAAGATGGGAATTCCAGTTGGACTTGCAGTTGACGGTAGTGCTTCAAATGACTGTTCAAACATGCTTGCTGAGATAAGAATGGCTTACCTTCTTCAAAGACTCTCTCAAAGTAGATCAGCACCTTCTGGCGATCAAATACTACGCCTTGCTACTCGAGGTGGTGCAGATATACTTGGTAGACCAGATATAGGTTCAATTGAAGTTGGAAAAGTCGGAGACTGCTTCTTACTTGATATAAATAGAGTTGAGTTTTCTGGTACACTTGATGACCCTGCTTCGCTTATCGCAACATGTGGAGTAAATAGACCAGTTGATATGACTATAGTAGCTGGAAAAGTAATCTATGCTAATGATAAGCTACTTAACATAGATGAAGAGAAAATCATCTTTACTGCTAATAAAATGTCAGATACACTTAGAACATTTGCCTAGTAGTGATTTATCACATTCGTTTAACCCTAAAGGTTTAATCCTAAAGTTAAAAAGCACATCTTCCTTCAAAAGGAAGATGTGGCTTTTTTTCTTAATAAAACTATGTTTCACCAACATGATTTTTTACATATACATTTTAATTAACTACTTCAAGTTTTCCAGTCTCAGGGTCCATAATGAGTCCACTGACAGTAACATCTTTTGGCATAAGCGGATGATTCTCTAAGGATTTAACACTCTTCCTAATAGCGTCTTCAACCGATTCAAATCCATGTAGCCATTCACCTACGTTGATTCCCGAATTATTTAGAGTTGATATTACTTCTGAATTTATACCACGACTAAGCATCTTATTCATTATGCTATCGGTATTTAAATTACTCATACCACAACCATGATGGCCAACGACTACTACATCTTTCGTATTAAATTCATAAACTGCAACAAGTATACTTCTAACAGTACTTCCAAACGGATGCATTATAGTTGCTCCAGCATTTTTAACTAGCTTTGCATCACCATTTTTTATATTCATAGCTTTTGGAAGAAGTTCTGTAAGTCTTGTGTCCATACACGATAATATTACAACCTTCTTCTCGGGCGTTTTTGTTGTCGCAAATACTTTATAGTCACCGTTATTTACAAAGGCTTCATTAAATTCTAGTATGTTATCTATTAATTCACTTTTATTTTTTATCATTTCTAAACACTCCTCATATATTCTCTTAGGTATTTAGATTCTATTATATTTATCCTAGAAATAAAGTCAACTAGACTAATAAATTTTTATGGCTTTTACAAGTAATTTTATTGTGTTTTTACAATATAATTCTCCAATTATCTAGCCAATTCAGAGATTATATTGTAAAAAGCCACATAGATTTTCATCTACATGGCTTACATAATTTTTAATCATTTGCTCTACTTACTCTTCTTGTTCTACCCTTTATGTTTTTATTCTGAAGGGCTGCGAACACCATTTCACCCTTACCATTAAGAATTTCAACAAATGTAGATATATCCATTACATTTATAATACCGATATCATCAGCACTCATACCTTCAATGCTGCAAAGTGTTCCAACTATATCAACGGCTCTCATCTTAGTCTTTTTACCTGCATTTATATGAATTTTTAGTATATCTTTATTAAGCTTTTCCGACTTACTCTCAGCCATTTTTGGTCTAGTTTTCATCTTCTCATCAAATTCTATCTTTGCGTTATTTAAATCTTCACGACTTGGCTCACTCTTAACTTCAATTTTACTTTCGATATAGGCTTCTATATCCTTAAGATATCTACTCTCACGACTAGCAACAAATGTCACAGCGTGACCTTCTTTGCCATTACGACCAGTTCGTCCAATTCTATGAACATAAGTCTCAGCGTCCTGAGGTATATCAAAGTTTACAACTAATGATATATTATCTACATCTATTCCACGAGCAGCAACATCAGTAGCTATAAGATATCTGAAGTTACCTGCTTTAAAATTATTCATAACTTCAATTCTATCCTTTTGCTCCATACCTCCATGTATTCTATCACACGTATAACCAAGTTCGTAAAGTTCATCATCAACTTCATCAACCTTTTGTTTTGTGTTACAAAATACAATACAAGAATCAGGATTAACTACTGTAGTTAATCTTTTTAGTAGTTGTACTTTATCTTTATGTTCTACATTATAAAGCTCTTGAATAATTTTTACCTTTGAAGAATTATCAACTTCAATTTCAAACTTTTTAGGATTATTCATGTATTTTTGACATAAAGACTCTATATCATTTGGCATAGTTGCAGAAAATAACATGGTAGTTCTGTCCTTTGGTAAACTCGAAATAATCTTATGAAGCTGTTCTATAAAACCCATGTTTAACATCTCATCAGCTTCATCAATTACAAGATACTTAACCATAGATAAATCAAGTGTACCTTTTTCAATATGATCAATAATTCGCCCAGGAGTACCTGATACTATATGAGTCTTTTGTTTTAGCTCTTTTTCTTGTCTCCAGAATGGCGCTTTACCATAAACGGCCGCTACTTTAATTCGCTTAAAACGTCCTATGTTAAAAATATCCTCACGAACTTGAAGTGCAAGCTCACGTGTTGGAGTAATTACAAGTGCTTGAGCTTTGTTTTCGTCCCAGTCTATTAGTTGGCAAACTGGTATCCCAAACGCTGCTGTTTTTCCACTTCCAGTCTGAGATTTAACTATTACATCATGCTTTTCTAACACTGTTGGAATTACATCATGTTGGACTTCTGTAGAATTCTCAAATCCCATAAGTTCTAATGCCTTTAATATTTCTTCACTTAAATTATATTGGCTAAATTTTGTTTTTTTCATTATATTCACTCTTATCTTCCCATTGCAATTAGCAATAAATAGTGGTCTTATACCACGGTGTGACTAGTATTCAATATTTGTAAGCGTAATTGCTGGAGCCATAGCTTTATGCCCAGCATCTTTCATGTCTTGAGTATCAAGCGCACGAAGAATCGAACTAACAGTTCTCTCACCAAGACCAACTTGAATAAGTGTTCCTGGGATAAGTCTTTCCATGTTAAGTAAGAATCCAGTAGCTTTCATAGTAATTACTATTTCTGTTTCTGTTTCATCAATTTCTATAGAAATCATCTCTTTTTCAGAGTTTCTAATTTTAGGATTTGTAGTAAATGCAGCAAAATCATGCTCACCTTCAAGTAAAGTAGCAGCTTCTTTCATCATCTCAACATTAAGAGGAGTTTGCATAACATTTACATAGTTTCTCTCAAACAAAGGTCTTCTTGGAGCATCACTTTTCCAAATACGGTACTGATAAGTAAGGTTTTTAAGTAAAAAACGACTCTGGAACCTCTCATCAACTTCTTCAATCTCAAGTACTATAATGTCATCTGGAAGATAATTTTCAAAATACTTATGAATAGCCTCCATGTCTAATTTATCATTTGGTGCTTTAAAGTTTACGATTTGGTGTGTTGCATGAACATCAGCACCTGTATTTACAGCTGACACCAGATCAACATCTACTGTATAAAGCTTTTTTAAAATATTAGACATTTTACCGTTAATACTTTTATCATCAGCAAATTTATCCTTTTTAAATCCCATATATCTTTTCCCGTCATAAGCAATTTTCATTTTGTAATTTTTCATTTTAAATCTCCTCATCTATATGAATTTGAGTGATGACCTATTTCATCACTTATTACATACCTTTTTCTATTAATATAATAATCTCTATTAGACTATTAGCATCAATAAATTTCTTAAAGGTATCTTTTTTCAAATTCGTCGTATCCAGCATTTCTAAGCTGACAAGCAGGGCAGTCTTTACACCCGTCGCCAATTATACCATTATAACAAGTTAAAGTCTCTTCTTTTACAACTTTTAATACACCTAGATCATGCGCTAATTTCCATGTATCAGCTTTGTCTATCCACATAAGTGGCGTATGAAGTACAAAGTCGTAATCCATAGACAAATTTAAAGTTACATTCAAAGATTTTATAAATACATCTCTACAATCTGGGTATCCACTAAAGTCAGACTGAGACACTCCAGTTACTATATGCTTTATATCTCTTTGTTTTGCAAATACCGATACAAATGTCATAAATAACATATTTCTGCCATCTACACATGAATTTGGTACTCCATTTTCTTCTTTAACTTTATCAACTTCTATATCAACACGTGTTAGAGAATTTGGAGCTAATTGGTTAAGTAACTTTAAATCCATAATATGATGCTCAACACCATATTCCTTACATAGAGCTTTTGCACAATCGAGTTCTTTCACATGTTTTTGACCATAATCAAACGATACTGCAATTACTTCATTAAATTTTTCCTTTGCCCAAAATAAACATGTTGTACTATCTTGTCCACCACTAAATACCACTACTGCATTTTCATTTTTCATTTTACTCTCCCTTAAACACCCATAGTTTCTGGCGACCATATATATTTATGCATTTGAAGTTGCATTTTTACACCATTCATATTGTGTTTTATTATATACTCAACTAAGTCTCTAGGTTTAAGATCCATAAATGATGGACTTAAAATCACCTGTGTTTTATCGAGTAAATCATTTTCATTTGTAACAATTCTAAATTTTTCTAGATCTTGGTAGGTTCCAGCTACAAACTTAATTACATCACTATAATTTAAAGTATCCAAATTACTAAATAGCATTTTCGATTCCATCAGACTTGATGGCAGTTTATAATCCATTGTAAAGCTAACACCCATAAGGCTAAGATCTTTAAATGGTCTTAAGTCAATACTTCCATTTGTCTCAATCTCTATTTTATAAGAACTATCTGATAAAGCTATTAATAGTTCTGAAATACCATCTTGCATAAGTGGTTCTCCGCCTGTTAAAGTAACTCTCTCAATATCTAACTTATCTAAGTAATCTAATATATCATTAGTCGTCATAACTTCAAACTTAGCATCTTCTTCATTTGCCCACATAGTATCACAGTATGAACATTTTAAATTACATTTATGAAACCTAATAAATACTGCAAGCTCACCAGCATGTATTCCTTCTCCATTTATACTTACAAATTTCTCTACAACATTAAACATAAATACCCTCCTAGTTAGCTTCATAAGTAGCTGCGTTATTAGGCGTCTCGTAAACTGTAACTCTTTTAGTTGGCATACCAGCCTCAGTTATTTTATCAAAGAAATATTTTGAAAAAGCCTCTGCAGTTGGTCTAAAATTCACTTCTATAATATTAAAACCTTCTTCTTTTAAACATTCTAAAGTATTATCCTTTAAAGTACCTTCTTCTATAATTAATGCATGGTCAAGCGCATCAACTTCTCGCCTCAGAACTTTCTTTAAATCACCAAAATCAATGACCATATCTCTAAGTTGACCCAATTTTTCCAAGTCTTCTGATCCAACTTCAGCAATGACAGTCCATCTATGCCCATGTATATTGCTACATTTACCTTCATATCCCGCAAGGAAGTGTGCACTATCAAATGCATGCTCCGTTTTTAATAAGTACATTTAAAATTCCACCTTTATATTTTACCAATCATAAATTCTTTTCCATAATAACAGCATCCAATCGCACCATTATACTGTGGCAAGTCAAGTCTTATAACTTCGTCGTAATCTTCTTTTAAATATCCAAGCATGGCATCATTAAAAGCAACACCACCACTAACTACTAACTTACTAGCTCGAAACTTTGTAAGAAGTGGTTGAAGCCTTTTATACATGGAGTAATTCACGCCAGCACATAATCTTTCTATTGATACACCTTCTGCAATCTTTCCTATTAATTCTGACTCTGAAAATACTGCACAAGTTGAGTTAAGCTCAACTGGATCTTTACTATGTTTAAATAATTCATCAAGTTCTACTTCAAGCACTGCAGCCATATTCTCAAGGAATCTGCCACAAGACGCTGCGCATTTATCGTTAAGCTCTAGGTCTGTTACGATTCCTTTTTCAATCTTAACAACTTTTACATCCTGACCACCAACATCAAGCAATATATAATCAGTAAGGTCAGTTTGATACATGCTTCCATAAGCATGAGCTTTTATTTCATTTATTGGATGAAAACTTTTAAGGTCGATATTATTTTTACCGTATCCAGTTGACACAAATAAATCACCTTCAATTCCTATTTTTTCAAAGTTAACAACTATCTTGCCATCATAATCACAATAATCTCTATAGAACTGCATAGTCGAAAACTTTTTAGTCTCTATGATCTTATTATCTTCCATAAGCGCAATTTTTACAGCGCGACTTCCAAGGTCTATCCCAACTATCCTCATTATTTTTTTCTCCTAACATCTTTTATCATATCTAGGAATGCTTCAAGTCTAAGTTTGCTTCTAGCATCTAAGCTTGAGTCTTTATCTCCCTCTATGTTTAGTACTGGAATACTAAGTTTATTTTTTATCAGTATGTCTTCAACGGCTCTATGACAAAAGGCCTGAGTATAATGAATTACACAATCTATTTCTCTAAGCTCTATTTGTTTTTCTATTTCTATCAGTCTAAATTTATTGTCATAAGGATAAGTGAAATCTCTATATTGTTCATAAATATCACTTGCATCTGATGCTCTTGGGAACATAAACTCACGCTGTGTTTCGTTATATACTACACGTGCACCAAGTGACTCTACATACTCATAAATATCCTCTGTCATTGGTGGTACACCAAGATATGCAATTCTTATTTCATCCTTATAAGCTTCTCTCTTTTCAATTTCAACAATTTTCTTTCTAAGTTCACTCTCAAACTTAATTGCGTCACCATCATAATCACTAAAACACACTAATGAAAGGTGATTTTCAAATCCCGACGCTTTATTATCTATATAAGTAAGCTCATCTATACGCTTGCCAAGCTCCCTTAGTGCAAATAATTCTTTTCTTTTTTTTTCAACTTGCTCTATAGTCACATTTAAAGTATCCATTAATCTATCTATATAGTTTTTTAAATCTTCCCTTCCTCGTCCATGGGGAAATCCAAAAGGAATCATCTTAACACCATGAAGCTCAAGTACTTCAAGTAATACCTTTGTACTTGAGCAATCACCCTCAAGCACACCAATCACAGTGTCTATATCTTCAGTTTTACAGACTCCATAGATACCTTTTATAACAGCACACATGCTTTTAGGAAAGCCATCTCTCTCAGCTCTATTTATAAGCGCTTTATAATCATCAGAAGTTGAAAAAATATTGTTTAAATCTACTGGTTGATACCCTGCAGCAAGCAGGACTTCTGAAGGAACCGTAGTTGTTATGCCTATCTTTTTCATGATGAATTTCCTCCTTTTATTAGATGGATATATAATCATAACTTTAAAAAACGAAGGTTTTATGCTTATATGTCTTTTAAAGTATATAAACGCAAAAAAAAAATGAGTATCCACCCATTTTTTAAAAATCAAAATTTATTTACTAAAACTTTCCACAGATATTTAGATCAATAGTGCACAATGCTATTCTACTAAAGATTACTATAATAGCATCAAAAAACACTACTGAACTTTATCAATAGTTATTCCTAGTTTTATTTTGAGACAGGATGGTTACGAACTGTCTTATTTAATTTTATAAAGTGATTTCTAAGTTCTCTTAAAAAGAATCTGGACTCTTGTCC
>JBARWW010000436.1:0-12259 GCA_049647005.1 Acidaminobacteraceae bacterium
TCTATTAGAAGTGGAATTTTCGATCCATTTATTTTAAAACTTGGAGCGTCTAAGGCTGTCTTAACATATTTGACTTATATTATACTTAGAAAATTTAAAATGGGCGATACCTATATAGCATCAATAGTTGCTATGATTTTAAGTATTGGCCTTGTTATGCAAATTAGGTTATCGACCGAAATTGGAGTTAAACAATTTATATGGTTTTTAATTGGAATGGTGATATTTATAGCTACCAGTTCTTTATATCACTTATTACATAAACATATAAGATCTATATGGTTTTTTTATGGGCTAATTATTTTTCTTTTTATACTTACTCAGATAATTGGTGTAAGTATAAACGGCGCTAAAAACTGGATTGTTATGGGTGGCTTTTCCTTTCAACCGTCTGAGTTTATAAAAATTTTATTTGTATTTTTCATGTCGTCATTTGTATCAAACCCAGAAGCACTTCGATTAAAAATTTATGATAAAATTTCACCACCAAAATGGACACTTATGGCTATGGTTTTTATTATTCTCGGCTTTTTTGTCCTACAAAGAGAGTTTGGAACTGCACTTCTTATATTTTTGGTTTATTTATCTATTGTTTATGTATTTGAGAAAGCAATTATTTTTGTAGCTTTTAATTCACTAATTGCAGGTGTAAGCGCCCTACTAGCCATTCAAGTTATGCCACATTTACAAGTAAGGATTGATAGTTGGCTTAATCCATTTGCTGATATCTCAGGGAAAGGTTATCAAATTACACAGTCTTTATTTGCAATAGGAAGTGGAGGTTTTTTTGGAACTGGCATAGGACTTGGGCATCCACATTTTATACCAAATGTTGAAACTGACTTTATTTTTTCAGCAATTTGTGAAGAAATAGGTATATTTGGTGGTATTGCAATTATAGTTTTATTTATGCTACTAGTTTATCGCGGTATTAAAATCTGCCTACGTCTTCGAGATCCATTTACAAAAACGCTTGCTTTTGGACTATCGACAACTATTGGATTTCAAACATTTATAATAATTGGCGGTGTAATAAAGATAATACCACTTACTGGAATCACATTACCCTTTGTAAGTTATGGCGGTTCCTCTTTAATATCTAGTTTCTTAGTACTAGGTTTACTACAAGCACTCTCTGGATCTATTTTGAGAGAGGAGGTCTTCAAAATTGAAAAAATCGACAACTAATACTAGTATTCTCCATATTTTTATAATTATAAGTTTACTTTTTTTAAGTTTAATATTATATATGAGTTATTTTGAACTATATGGAAAAGATCAAATAATGGCAAATAATTACAATAGGCGTCTTAAAGCAAATGAGGATGGAATTGTAAGAGGACAAATTTTTGATAGAAATGGTGAGATTCTTGCAGTTACTAAAGTAAATGATGGTATCTCAAATAGAAGCTATCCATATAAAAGACTTTACTCTCATATAATTGGATACAATTCTGATATTTATGGAAAGACTCTTTTAGAAGCTCAGTTTAATGATACATTGCTCGGAATAAATGCACTCGGTCTTATTGGCAATACAGTAAGTCTTGTTACAGGTGAAGCTAAAACTGGAAATAGTCTTAATTTAACCATAGATCATAAGCTACAGTCAAAGGCCCACGACCTAATGGGAAAAAACCGTGGTGCTATAGTCGCAGTTAATCCTAAAACAGGTGAGATTTTAGCCATGGTAAGCACTCCAGATTTCAATCCAAATGAGTCATCATTGAAAGAAAACTGGGCAGATATATCAACTAATGAAAACAGTCCACTTCTACCAAGAGCTGTGCTTGGGCTATATCCGCCAGGTTCTACTTTTAAAGTTGTAACTGCTATTTCTGCCATTGAAAACGGACTTATTGATTTTAAAGTTAATGATAGCGGTAGCGTTATAATTGATGGTAAAACTTTTTCTAACTATAGTAATCAAGAGCACGGAGAAATAAATATGACAACAGCTATGGCTGTTTCAAGCAATGTTTATTTTTCAATGTTATCGGAGGTTTTAAACTCAAAAAAATTAATCAATACTTCCGAAAATTCTGGTATAAATAAAAATATAAGTTTCGATATACCTATTAATAAAAGCAGTATTGAAAACTCTATAAAAAGTAAAACTGAACTTGCTGCAACTGCAATTGGACAAGGTAAACTTCTTGTTACACCCCTTCAAATGGCGTTAATAAGCTCTGGGATTGCAAATGATGGTGTAATAATGAAGCCCTATTTAGTTAAAAGCGTGTCTGATAAAAATGATAATATTCTTTCATCTACAATTTCTAAAAAAATGTATAATTTTACAGATTCTAAAACAGCTCAAATAGTAAAAGAAATGATGATTGAAGTTGTTAAAAATGGAACTGGTAGAGAAGCCGCAATATCAAACGTAATTGTTGCTGGAAAAACTGGAACTGCTCAAAATGAAAAATCAAGTCAAGGTGAGGGCAATGACCATGCTTGGTTTATAGGATTTGCTCCTGCTTATGATCCAGAAATAGCAATAGCGGTCATAATCGAAAATCAAGAAAAAGGCGGAGGACAAATTGCAGCTCCTATAGCTAGAAAAATTATGTCTGAATGGATTAAAAACGGCAAGAAATAATCAGTATTTAACTTTTACTTTACTTAAAAAAAATCAAAAGCTAGTATGGATTAAATATCCTTACTAGCTTTATTTATTTATTCATTAAAGTTTAATTGATTCAAACCTAATAATAAATTCTACCCCACTTCCTTGCTTGCTTTTAAATTCTAATTCACCATTTAAGGTCTTTGAAACTAGATTGTAGATTGAGTGTAGTCCAAGTCCTACACTTCCCTTGTTTTTTTTAGTTGTATAAAATGGTTCAAAAATCTTTTTAGAAATATTTTCTGCAATTCCTTTTCCATTATCTGAATATATGATCTCTATTTTTCTATTATTTCTAGTTATTTCAATAAGAATCTTCATGTTTTTTTGATCCTCAAATCCATGAATAATTGAATTTGATATAAGTTGATTTATTAAAAGCCTTATAGCTCTTGGATAAGTTACTATTTCGATATTTTCATCACATAATAGCTCCACTGAGTGTCCCATTTCTAACAACTTATAATCATTATCTGATACAATGCTAAGCAAATGATTTCTCAAATTTATTTTTTTTATGTCTATTATTTGCTTATCAAGAGTTACATCTTTAAATGCATCTACCAAACTCACCATTTGCTTTAAAGAGGTTGCTGTCATATTGATAGCACTTAGCGATTCTTCAATACACTCACTTAATACAAGTTTACTTAATGTTTCACTTTCATAGTTTACTTTAATTTTTTCGATTTTAGATAATGCGAAGCTATTTGTAGTTATACATACTCCAAGTGGAGTATTTATCTCATGTGCAATTCCTGCAACCAATTCTCCTAAAGAATCTAGTTTTTCAGTCATCACAATCTTATCTTGCATTTCTCTAACTTGAATTAGAGAATTCTCGAGTTGTTCATTTAAAACAGTAAGTTCTGATTGATTACTTTCTAGCTCAGCCATCGAAATTTCTAGATACATATTTGTACTTGATAATTCCTTTGTTCTTTCCTCAACATTAAATTTAAGTTCAGAATTTCTGCTTATAAGCGAACTTAAATATCTTCCTATAAAAATAGCTAAAATTATAACTATAAGGGTTATAAAAGAATTTATTATCAATAATATAAGAACTATTTTATTAAGATTTACAAAAGCTTCCTTTTGACTCAGTGCAACAAGTACAGCCCAATTATTTTTAAGTACAGAAAATCCAAGAATCTTGTCCTCACCATTTAATACATACTCTATTGTACCGTACTTTTCCATTTCTATTATGTTTGCTGCATAGCCAAGCATTCCATTTTCAATTGTATAAATAGTGTCATTTATATCATATACGTCATGTACTAAAAATCTATATTTTTGGTCTACTAGTATAACATTTCCATCTTGATCTTTTCTTTTAGTTATATCACTTAACTGGGCAAAATTTATATCGATACCTATTACACCTATAATTTTACCATCTATTATAATAGGTGATATATATGATACCATATTAGTATCAATATTGGCATTATAATATGGGTCAGTCCATATTGCCTCCCTTGCTTTTATCGGATCATAGAACCAGCCTACATGCTCTGTATCATCTTTATCATAAAGAGTTATGTCTGTTGGAATTAGTTTTTCAAGTACGCCATCACCATCTGTGTCCGCGTGAAAAACTCCTGCTGTACCGTAAGATATATCAGGATCAAATCTAATGTAAACTGACATAGCATTTATTGAATTTCTATCAAATTCAGTGACAATACTATCGACTCTTTCAGACAGTTCATAAAAATAATTTGGATCATCAATTTTATCTTTATCTATTACACCTGTAACCGTTTTAAGCAATGTATCAACTGTAACCTCTAAACTTATTATTACTCCATCTAATTCATTACCATATGACTTTGCATTCTCCGAAAGATATCTGTGCGTATTTTCTTTAATTATGCCAAGTATATAAAAAACAGAAAATCCACCTGTTGTAGCTGTTGCAAATAATGACAACAGCACGACAGTTAGAATTATCTTTTGTTTTGTATTTACCATATATGCCTCCACAACTTTATTTCAGTTCTATTTTCTTTAATATTATACCCATATTATATATGTGCAACACCCCCTATAGGTATAATAGTAAAAGATAATAAATTTTATGAAGGATTTCAAAATATAATTGAAATGTTGATACTTATATTTTTCACAATAAAAGGGATTGAATTTTTCATCTTGAAAAAAACAATCCCTTTTATTCTATATTAAAACTATTAATAATATTTGCAAATTCAAAATTTCTTTATTTACGCCTTAGGCTTCATAAGTGGGAATATAACACACTCTCTAATTGGTCTATCTAGCATTACTGAGAATAATCTCTCAGATACACCAAAACCAAATGCAGGAGGCATACCATATCTTAAAGCTTCGATAAATGTTTCATCATGCTCATGTGCTTCTTCATCACCAGCTTCACCCATCTCACGTTGCTCCTTAAATCTTTCTTCAAGGTCAAGTGGATCGTTAAGCTCAGTATATCCATTACCCATCTCTGATCCTGCAAGTATGATCTGCATCTGTGCAACTTTTCTTTCGTCTTCCTTAAGTCTTTTTGGAAGAGGGTTAAGTTGAACTGGCTGACCTACTAAGAATCCTGGTCCAGATAAATCTTTTCTAACTAATTTCCAAAGAACATCTATCATTCTCCAGTATCCTATATTCTCATCATACTCTATATGATTATCATCTAACTTTTTCATAACATCTTCTTTAGTTGCTGTAAATATATTTATATTAGTTTTTTCTTCGATGATTGTTTCAAAGTCATAAACAATCCACTCTGAGTCCATATCAATATCAAATCCACGAGTCGTGAATTTTGAAGAACCCATTACAGCTTTAGTGATTCTTCTGTAAAGCTCCTTACAGAACTTCATACCGTCTTCAAAATCTGCGTAAGCCCAGTAGAATTCCATTTGAGTATAGTCTTGCAGGTGCTCATGACTCATACCTTCATTTCTGAACTGTCTTCCTATCTCAAAAGTCTTCTCGAATCCTGCAACAAGAAGTTTCTTTTGCCATAACTCTCCCATAGATATTCGTAAAAACACATCTAAATCAAGTGCGTTGTGGTGTGTTGCAAACGGAGTTGCAGCAGCTCCACCTGAAGAAGTTTCAAGAATTGGAGTTTCAACTTCTAAGAAATCGTTTTCTATAAGATAGTTTCTTACTGTACTCCAGAACTTTTGCTTCTTTAAGAATATTTCTTTAACTTCTCTATTAGTAATTATATCTAAATATCTTTTTCTAAATTTAATCTCTTCATCTGAAATGCCATGGTATTTCTCTGGAAGTGGCTTAAGTGCTTTAGTTAAATGAGTATATTTAGTTGCTTTAACACTAACTTCGCCTGTTTGAGTTTTAAATACAACACCATTAATTCCAACAATATCACCGATATCACACTTATTAAATAATGTGAATTCTACTTCTGATAAGATGTCACCTCTAAGATATATTTGAATCTGACCATCATTATCTTGAACGTGCATAAATCCAGCTTTACCTTTCCCACGCTTTGTCATAATTCTACCAGCAATTGAAACCTCAATATTTTGTTCTGCAAGATCTTCTTTAGATACTTCAGCATATGTTGCTTTTAAAGTTTCAGAGTAATTGCAAACATCAAATCTACATCCAAAAGGATCTACACCTAGTTCTTCTAAATCTTTGATCTTTGCCATTCTAATTAATTCTTGTTCACTATACTTTGACTTTGATACATTTTCCATTTCGCTCATAATAATATTTGTGTGATGCTTCACCACACATCCTCCTCTTTATTTACTTGCTATATATTAGTATAAAAAAAGTTACAACATACTGCCGAAACTTTGTATAAATACAAAAAAGCTCCTTACATAATTGTAAGGAGCGTATATACGCGGTACCATCCTAGTTTTTCACTCAAAATCGATAACGGTGACGACCGACCACATGGGCAACTCATGAGTCTTTATCCATACATATACATGTTAGTTCACACCAAACACTAACTCTCTTAGATGTATTTTTTGTACTTCACTTCTCAATCATAGTTTTAATTTACTCTATTCGTTTTTTTGCAAAAAGTCAAGAGTCTATAGTCTCAGTCATCCAATAACTAAGACTATAAATACAAGTAGATAGAGAAGAAAATAGAGATGCTTGCAAATAGAACAAACAGATGCCACACCAAATGATGATATTTGAACCAGTCAAAGACATAAAATAGAACGCCAACACTATAAAACATACCTCCAGTAAATAGAAGCATAAATCCTGATGGTGACATACTTGTGTAGATTGTTTTTCCAAAAAACACTATAAGCCAACCCATAATCAAATAAATTACAACATGCAATTTCACAAACTTATCAATCCATATCGTCTTAAAAACTACACCCGTTATTGCAAGAGTCCACTGAATTAAACAAATAACAATGCCCTTTGTACCACCAACAGCTACTAGGCAATATGGTGTATACGTTCCTGCTATAAGTAAATATACAGACGCATGATCAAATTTCTCAAATATATCCTTAGCCTTACTCTTTGGAAATCCATGATACAACATAGAACTGAAATACAAAGTAATCATAGACATAGAATATATAATAACACTAATAAGATAGAGACTATCTTTCTCTCTTCCACCTTTTATAATTAGTAGTAGTAAGGCTACAATAGATAATAACATTCCAATACCATGAGTCACTGAATTGGCGATTTCCTCACCTAGGCTAAAATGTTTTCTTACCTCAATGTTCATTAGATTCTTCATGCCACTACACCACCTTATTAATATCTTTATAAAAAATATAATGCAACAACTCAATTTTATCATGAAAATAATAGAAATAAAACCAATGAGTTTTTCCTCATTGGCTTTATTCCACACTTCTTATTTCTCTTTATCAGCCTTAAGTTTTTTTAGATATTTATCTTTTAGAGCACTCTTTTCTTCAAGTTTAGTAATCTTTTTTTTCAAATCAGCAAGATACTCTCCAGTAACCCTAGTTCCGCCTCTTACCGCAACATCACCATGTTTACTCATATCCTCTAGCCACTTATTTATTGAATTTTCACGAAGTTCATTGTATGTGTTATCTTCTTTTCCAAACATGTTATTCCTCCTCAAATGTTCTTATATTATTATACCATTACAATGGCCTATTTCGTGCTGAATAATTTGAGAAGTCCATCCAGTAAACTTTCCATTTTGTTTATGAAACCGTCCGTCTAAAAACATTAAAAAATATATCAATTAATAACTTGATATATTTTTTAATGTTTAGTCTATAATTATAGTTTAGTATTCTAATTGAGATTGAAGTTAGAATACTAAACTGTAACATTCGATTAAAAATAAATTAACTCTTCCAACTTTTCTTTAGTTCATTAATTTCATTTCCAATCTTTCCAAATGTTCTTTTTATGATATTCTCATCTTTAAAATCATCCGGTGTGATTTGTTTGTTAGGCATTTTTCTCTTCATTAAATCAGTAAGATATCCACCTTTAAACATCTTAGGCTCATATGATATAACAAAAGCATCTGGTTCAAACTCATATATTAATTTAAATAAATAGGACTGTCTTTTCCTTTTTGCTAATATATCTAGTCTGGCTCTAAGTCCAAATTTACCAAAACCATTAAAGAGCGTAACACCAAACCCCTCTTCACGTAGTTTATCAACAAGTCCTTTATTTCCTTCTTTTAAATTAACATGATAACTTATATAACCAATAGCCAGTTTTTGTTCAACAATGATTCCAACAATAAGTCCTAAAGAAAAACCAAGCGAATACACAATCATTTCAAGAATACTTTGCTCTCCCGATAGTACTATTGTTAATCCAAATATATATATCAGAGCTTCAAGAAAACCAAAAACTGCTGTTAGTAATTTTAAATTTTTTACCATTGAAATTGTTCTAAGTGTTAACATAGGCACAAATAATAGTTGAACTATTATTATTAATACTAATTTTGACATTATTACCCCCAGGGCTTTCTCTTTAAATATATAAGTTAATTAGATTAACCTTTCTCTTTGTAAATCATTCTATTATAAGCGTGAACAAAGCCATATTTTTCATACACTTTTTTTGCACCTTTGTTATCTAAGTCAACATGTAGTGACAAACTACCTTCTGTTAAATCAATAGCTCTTTGTATTAATTCACTACCAATACCACGACCTTTAATCTTATCAGAAGTTCCAATATAAGCCAAATGATACGTTGGTATAAATACATCAAATCCCATATTTACAACTACACAAATGCCCTCATGAACACCATTTCTAGATGCAAATAGTATAAATCCTTCTTTTATAGCATTTTCAATTGCATCTCTTGTTTCCATAGTTGAGTCTTTATACTCACCTAACCAATTTAGGGTCATACCAATTAAATCCTCAACGTCAAGACCCATTGACTTATCATACATCTCAACTTTTGAAATTGTTTTTGCATCATTAAGAATAATAATATGTTTTCCTTTTTTTATTTTTCCTGCTTCCACCTGTTTTATGAACGATGCTAGAGCATAAGATTCTCTGTAATCAGTACTTATTGTTTCAGTTTTCTTTAGCAACTTAGAAGCTTTTTTAAGTTCATCTTCAGTTATAGAAATTACTATTCCATTAGTCTCTTCTACAGCTTCATGAGTATCATTGATAAGTTTCTCATCCATCTGAAACGATTCTTTTGGCATGTGATCCATACCCAGATCTTCTAAATTTTTTGGTAAATATTCTTCGCTATTTGATTCTAAATATTTAGTATATATTTTTTTGTTATCTTCCGTAGTTCCACAATATACAGTTGGAAACTCATCAAGATTATCATTCATCCAATTCTTTAAAAAAGTGTTATATAAACTAGTCATTGTGTAACCATAACCAAGCTGTATTGTAACTGTGTCTAATTTATATTTTACTTTAAATAAAACTTCACTAATCAAATTTTCAAGTACCATTTGACTTATATGAGTATTGCTATATCCTTCTGCTGCTATGAAAGCATTCATTTCATCTGATAACTCTTTAAGCCATTCAATCTTATTTGGTGTTTTTAAATATCTAAAATCCATCAAATTTTTTGCATCAAAATTAGTTTTCTTCCATCTTTCATTTTTAAACATTGGAACAATTGCTTTTATATTATACATTTCTGCAAAAAATACTACCGATCTTATAAAAGATAAAGATCCATAGGCAATAATTTGATCGTTTTCATGTGCAATCGCATTTTTAACTAATACTTCAGCAATCCTATCATTTTTATGTCCAGTTGGATTTTGACCTTCTAACTTTAAATATACTTCTCCAACATTTAATACCTTCTCAAGATTTCTCGCACGCACTAATGGTGTTTTTCCACTTTTTAACATAAATCCTCCTTTTTAAATACAAAAAGACACTCTAGCTCAATTAAGAGTTAGAGTGCCTAAGTTTCACGTAATAGTTCGCAATATACCATCATAAAAATAGTATAGCGCATTTCCATATGGACCTACGCAGACCCCAGTTCTTAGAAATTTTTCATATCTGCTTTCTCTCCAGTCAAATGACTAATTGATATCTACATATGCATATATCAACTCATCACTCAGATAATTACAGTATTACTTCATTTACATATTACATTTATTCTAACATACTTGCGGTAGTAATTCAAAACCACACAATATATCACTTTTATCTTTGCATGTCATTTTCTTAAACTAACTCTTAATTAATATATACCCCAAAAATCTATATTCACTTATAAAACAAAAAAATAAGATACAATCAAGTAAGAAATTTACTTAGCTATCACGCTTTAATTGAATCTTTCATTTTACCTTCAACTGTATACGACCAAATTATCTGATTAATAAAAGTAATCATACGATTTACATATTCTTCAAGAGTAATATCTGCTTCATATGTCATTAACCTTATCAACTGACCTTGAAAGTAAGTTTTAATAAAACTATTAATCTCATCAATTTCCTTTTCATCAAGATTTAGCTCTCTCTCAAATGCTTTTAACTTTACAAGTATAATATCAAATATAGAGTTTTTAAATAGAGTCATACCGTTCTCATCAGTAGGTACTTTAAATTTTTTGCCATAGATTTTAGCATAGTCATCTAATATACCCTTAAAATCATCTGAATAAGGAGAAAACATAAATGTATAAATTACATTTGGATTTTCATAAGTAAATTTACAATATTCTCTCAAGGTAATTTCTAAAGAATCCGAAGGATTTATATCAATTTCAAATGATGGCTTAAGCAACTTAACAAATTCTGATATATGTTTTACATAGCTGTAGTACACTAGGTGATCTAGATTAGAAAAGTAACCATAAAGTGTAGCGCTATTAAAACCTGCTATATCGCTTACTTCTCTAATATTTAGTGACTCAATACCCTTCTCAGATATAATCTGATCAGCTGCGTCGATAAAATAACTCATCTTTCTACATCTTTGTATATCTTTTTTAAAACTCATTTCTTTCATTATGAAGCGTCACTCTCCTCCGTTACTATATCAAAAGTATCTATCATTTCTTCAAAGTCATCTAATGCCCTGATCTTTGTTTGCTCATGATATGTTTTTCGTACACTATCTAGTAGTATAAAACTCATTAAAATGAGTATTATTGCAAATGGAAGTCCAGTACTAATTACAGCAGTTTGTAATGCAGCCAGAGCCTCACTTCCTCCAATTAAGAGAAGTACAGCGGCTATAAATCCTTCCATACAAGCCCAGAAAACTCGCTGCGGTACAGGAGAATCAAGCTTACCACCTGAAGTTAAATTATCAACAACTAATGATCCTGAATCACTCGATGTTACAAAGAATGAAATAACAAGTACTGTTCCAATTATTGAAAGTGCAGTACGAAGAAATCCTTCGAGAAATGGCATATCAAGGTACTGAATCATTTCAAATAAAGCTACAGGTAAATTGTTTTGTACCGTTGCAAACAATTGACCATCAACCATCTGATTAAGATATATTGAAGTTCCCCCAAATACCGAAAGCCATACAAACGATAATAAAGATGGAACTATTAGTACTGCAAGTACAAATTCACGAATTGTACGACCTTTTGATACACGTGCTATAAACATACCTACAAACGGTGACCAAGAAATCCACCACGCTAGGTAGAAGACTGACCAATCTGATTGCCATGTACTACCATCTGTAGATATAAAGAATGCTGATTGTACGAAGTTATTTAAGTATAATCCTAAACTATTAGCAAAAGTTTTAAATATAAATGCTGTTGGACCAAGTATTAGTACCATAAGCATAAATACAAAAGCAATCTTTATATTTAACTCTGATAAAAACTTTACACCTTTGTCAATACCCGAAACTACACTTAAGCATGCAATTGCAGTTATACCAGCTATTAATACAACTTGTATAATCACATTAACTTCTATTCCAAAAAGATAATTCAAACCACTATTAATCTGCTGAACACCAAGTCCTAGTGATGTTGCAAGTCCAAATAAACAAGCTACAACCGCTAAAATGTCGATTAGATCTCCCCAAAATCCAAATATCTTATCTTTAAGAATAGGATAAAATACTGAACGTAGAGATAATGGCAATTTTTTATTATATGCAAAGAATGCAAGTGCTAGTG
>JBARWW010000437.1:0-2196 GCA_049647005.1 Acidaminobacteraceae bacterium
GACTTACACTATCTTACTTGAAATTGACCCTCCAGATGATGATATTTCAATTAGAAGGCTGAGTTTTTACAATCGACTTGGTTTTAAAAACAACGACATTACACATTGTATTCCATCCTTTCAAAAAAATTTAGGAAACTATATTCTTAAACTTTTAAGCTATGGAAGATTAATAACGGATGATGAGTATTCTTTATTTTACGATTCATTAATGGACTCAATTTTTAAGTATAGTGAATAATTTTAATTATAGAAATAAAAAAGTAGCGTCCGCAATTGTACGCTACTTCCATATTTTGAATGTTTTACTTTTATTCATAGATTTTAAGTAGACCATTTGTTTATAAATTGTTTTTAAAGATATTTAAGTAATTTATCATTATCAAGTATAATTATAGTTCTATTACCTCTTAGTTCTATTATATTATTAGAACTAAATTTGCTTAGCTTACGGCTAAGTGTTTCTCTAGTTACACCAGTATAGTTTGCCATTTCTTCCTTTGACACTGGAAGTGTTATAACAGTTTTACCATCAATAACTTCACCATATTTTTTTGAAAAGTCATATAGTATAAAAGCTAACCTAACCTCAATATCATTTGTTGATAACGTCTGTATTAAGTTCTCCATACCTACTAAATACTTTGATAACTCTTTTAAAATTTTCAACGTAATTTCAGGATTCGCAGAAATTATCTCATCCATATCCGCTTTACCCAGTGTACATATCTTTACATTCTCTATTGCAACAGCTGTGTAATTATAATTTTCATCATCATTAAATAGATAATATTCTCCAAAAAAAGAACCTTGTGTTAATATTCTTATAATCTGCTCTTTTCCATCTCGGTTTGTCTTTATAAGTTTTATAGTACCTTCATTAACTATATAAAGCGAGTTTCCAAGGTCTCCTTCATTGCAAAGAATCTCACCTTTTTGATAATCACAATGACCTGTTTTAGCAACAACTCCAGCAAGTTCCTCATCTGTTAAAGATGAAAAAATCGGTACTTTTTTTGCACATAATTTATCCATACATTCATTACACTTAAAAATTCTCAAATTAATCACCCTTCTTCTTCAAACTATCAACATTGACACTAATAGCAAATATAAGCTTCTTGTCTGATGTCCTTTAATTCTTCTAGTTCTATTTTGTGTTTTATATAATTTTCATCCGTAAATTCTTTTGCATTTATTGGGCAACTTTTTATACAAGCACAGCACTTTATACACTTTCCATTTATTACTTGAGGATTACTTTTTTCTATCGATCCCATAGGACATAAATCAACACATATATTGCATTTCATACATTTATTTGAGGTATTAGGCTTTATTTTTCTAAACTCAAAAACATAACCATTTTTATCAACGGGCTTAAAATAATCACGATATGGTACTTCTCCTTTTATAGCGGATATACTAAAAGTTTTTACGCTACTTTCATATTTCATATCTGGTTTATCTAACTTATTTTGTATAATTCCTCTTATATTTATTGCTGATTGCTCTGAAAAATTACTTATCGTCATTAGATCTCTTTCATCTGGTCTATCGCTTGCAAGTCTATTAGAAAAACTATGTGGATATACAAATGCACCAGCAGATATAACTCTAAATCCACTCTTTTCCATAATAGTCGCAAGTTCAATCAAAGCATCATCAAAATCTCTATTTCCAAATGTAACGACAGGTATACAAAGCGCTCCTGAAGTAACTATAGATTTCAAATAGTTAAGCAGTAAATTTGGTACTCTACCTGCATAAACTGGAACTCCGATCACAACTACATCATTTTGGTCAAATTCAAGTTTTACTTTTCTAGAACTCACAAGTGTGAAATCATAAAAATTCATTGTTTCTATTTTCAGTTTTGTCGATATATCTTTCAAAATGCGATGAACTGCATCTTTTGTATTATTTGTCGGACTAAAATATAAGCCATTTATTACTTTGTAGATACTTCCACCACCCAAAATATAATGAACACACTATTTAGTAGATAATATTTTTTAAAGCTTCTTCACAGTAGCCATAATTTCTCCAACTACAGCCTTCACACATTATATCCTAGTCCACGAAAGCCTAGTCTACATATCAAATGATGTCCTCTAAGTTCAATCACTTCTACACCTCTTTTTTTCATACCATATAACTTATCATAGCAAAATTTCCTTTATAAATATACAGCTC
>JBARWW010000438.1:0-5649 GCA_049647005.1 Acidaminobacteraceae bacterium
ATATAGTATTATCACCTTCAGAGAGAGCTCCGCAAGTTCCAGATGATACTAAAAAAGTACCATTAGAGCTTTGGGTAAAAGGGTTTGCTAGTGTTGATGGCAACGTTAATGATGAGATAGAAGTTAAAACTATAACAGGTAGAAAAGTAATTGGAAAAGTTGTAGAAATTAATCCTACATTTACACATTCCTTTGGTAATAATATTCCAGAATTACTTCAAATTGGTTTAGATTTAAAGAAAATTTTATTTGGAGGTGACACTGATGAAAAATAATTCATATGAAGCAGTAATGTCACGTAAGAATGAAATTATGAAAAAAGCTGTTGGAATCGATTATTCAAAGTTCGAGGCTGACGGTATTGGTTTTAATTATGAGAAGATGATGAAAGAAACAGGATATACTCTTGAAGAAATGCAAGATATACAAGGTTCAACTGGTGTTGGTAACACTCCACTTTATGAACTAAAGAATATGACTGCACTTGCTAGAAAGTTTTCTAAGGCTGGAAAGGGCGCAAGAATCTTTTTAAAGGATGAGGCTGGAAATCCATCTGGATCATTTAAAGCAAGAAGAGCAGCAAATGCTGTATATCATGCAAAAAAATTAGGTTACAAAGGTGTAATAGCAGCGACTAGTGGAAACTACGGAGCAGCAGTTGCGTCTCAAGCAGCAATACATGGTTTAAAATGTATAATCGTTCAAGAATGTTACGACTCTAAAGGAGTTGGACAGCCAGAGATTGTTGAAAAAGCTAGAAAATGTGAGGCTTACGGAGCAGAAGTAATTCAGCTTACTGTAGGACCAGAATTATTCTACACATTCCTTGGACTTCTTGAAGATACAGGATACTTTAATGCATCGCTTTATACTCCGTTTGGAATTGCAGGTGTTGAAACACTTGGATATGAGATAGCTATGGAATTCAGAGAACGTATAGGTAAAGACCCAGACGTTGTAGTTTGTACTAATGCAGGTGGTGGTAACTTAACTGGTACTGCAAGAGGACTTAGAAAAGCAGGAGCACTTGATACAAAAGTTGTTGCTGCAAGTGTTAATCTATCAGGTCTTCATATGGCAAGTGACACTGAGTTTAACAAAAAATCATTTACAACTGGTCATACTGGATTTGGAATACCTTACACTACATGGCCAGATAGATCAGACGTTCCAAGATCAGCGGCTAGACCACTGAGATATATAGATAGATACGTAACAGTTACGCAGGGACAAGTTTTTTATATGACTGAAGCGTTGGCACAAATCGAAGGACTTGAAAGAGGACCAGCTGGTAATACATCACTTGCTGCTGCATTTAGTATTGCAAGAGAGATGGACGCGGATCAAATTATTATAGTTCAGGAAACTGAGTACACTGGAGCTGGAAAACATATTCAACCACAATTGTCGTTTGCACGTGATAACGGAATTGATATTAAGTTTGGTAAACCAAGTGAAGAAATTCCTGGAATAAATATTATTTTTCCAGAAACACCTGAACTTATTCAAGCTGTAGATTTAGATTTAGATAAAATTAGATTTTCGCTTATAAAAAATGCAGTAAAAATGGTAGATACAGATAAGATATCAAAGTTTGACCTTGAGTTTTTAGCAGAGGAAACAAATGAAACTGAAGAATTTGTTGTAGCTAAGCTTAAAGAATTAAACGTAGAAGTTATATAACCTATTATTTTTAACTAAATAAATATATATATATAAAGGAGCTAAGCTTAATGAAAGGTTTATTAAAAAGAGACGACGATTATTTAATAAGAAGTAAACACTTAAAAAGTTTAACAGATGAGGAACTTAAAACTAAGTTTTGGGAATTATCAGAAGAAATTGTAAGTCCAATGTTAGAACTTGCTAAAACGCATACATCACCATCTATTGAAAGATCTGTACTACTTAGAATGGGTTTTTCATCTTTAGAAGCACAGCCTCTTGTAAACGGAGCAATTGATAGAGGACTTATTGGTCACGGTGTAGGAAATGTTGTATATAGAGTTTCAAATGAAATGAAGATCTCTATACGTCAGGCGGGCCTTGATTTAATCGAAGGTAAGCACTGGGATGAAGCTACAAAAATGTTTAAAGGAGGAAATATATAATGACTTTAGATATTACTAAAAAAATGGACATAAGAGAAATCTTAGATGATCTTGAGAACTATAGACCTAAAAGACGTGGATGGGTTTGGAGAGAGCCAGTTCCTAACCAACAACTTGGACCATTCACATATAATGACTGTGCTGCTCCACTTAAAAATGGACTTGGTATTCCATGTGACCAAGCTTATTTCAATAATATAAACCCACAGCCAGTTAATACTATTACTACTGAAATTGCATCGGGTAGATTTGAAGACGACATTCGTAGAATGAGAATGTCAGCTTGGCACGGTGCTGACCATATAATGGTTATTAGAACTGCTGGACAATCTCACTTTGATGGACTTATTGAGGGTTCTCCTCAAGGTATTGGTGGAATCCCAATCACAAGAAAGCAAGTTCGTGCTCATAGAAAAGCACTTGACCTTATAGAAGATGAAGTTGGGCGTCCAATCAATTACCATTCATATGTATCTGGTGTTGCTGGTCCTGAAATTGCAGTAATGTTTGCTGAAGAAGGCGTAAACGGAGCTCACCAGGATCCTCAGTACAACGTACTTTATCGAAATATTAACATGGTTAGATCATTTGTTGACGCGGCAGAGTCTAAAGTTATCATGGGATGGGCAGATATGGCTCAAATCGATGGTGCTCACAACGCTAATGCAACAGCTAGAGATGCATGGAAAGTAATGCCAGAGCTTATGGTTCAGCATGCTTTAAATAGTAAGTTTTCTGAGTTATGTGGACTTAAAAAAGAAAATATTTGTCTTTCAACAGTGCCACCAACATCAGCTCCAGCTCCAGCACTTAAGTATGACTTACCATACGCTGTAGCACTAAGAGAATTCTTTACAGGCTACAGAATGAGAGCACAACAAAATACTAAATACATCACTTCTTCTTCAAGAGAAGCTACAGTAACACATGTACTTAATATGATGATTTCAAAATTAACTTCTGCTGATATCCAGTCTACAATCACACCAGATGAAGGTAGAAATGTTCCTTGGCATATGTATAACGTAGAAGCTTGTGACAATGCTAACCAAACATTAGTTGGTCTTGACTCATTACTTGAGATGGTAGAACTTAAAACAGAAGGTTTCTTACCTGAAACAGTTCGTGAGATTAAAGAAAGATCTATTCTATTCATGGAAGAAATTCTTGAGAATGGTGGATACTTTGATTCTGTTGTAAAAGGATCATTTGTTGATTCTGGTAAATACCCTGAGCGAAATGGCGACGGAATCCCTAGAAAACTTGAAGGCGGAATTGGAGCTAACACTGTTTATAAAAGAGAAGACGATTACATGGCTCCAGTAACTGCTCACTACGGATATAACAACGTAGCACAGTATGATGAGAGTGCTGTAAGCAACCCTTCTAAATTAATAGATGGCTGTACTTTAGAAAATGCTGATAAAATTATATATATTGATGAACTTGACGAGACTGATAACGTTAATGTTAGAATGGATGAGTCAGAAAAATATAGAAACTCAAATATCATTAAACCAGAAGTACAGTGGTTAGGTGATGGTATTGTTACTGTTGATTTAGTACTTCCAACAGAAAAAAGAACTGCTGAGTTTGCAGCAATTGAATTTGCTAAGAAGATGAACCTTAAAAACCCAGAAGTAATTCATGTTGAGGTACTTCACCCAACTGAGGGAATTAGAGTTCAGGTTAAGGGAGAATTAGATTTTGAATTAGATATTACAACACTTGTAATTCCTCCTGAGCCAAAAGTTATGAGTGATGATGAACTTAGAGCTATGATTCAAAAATATCCTATCAAAGTTGTTGCTGCTACAGTAGGAGAAGACGAGCATTCAGTTGGTCTTAGAGAAGTAATTGATATCAAGCATGGTGGAATTGAGAAGTGGGGAGTTGAAGTTGAGTATCTTGGAACTTCATGCCCAGTTGAGAAATTAGTTGACGCTGCAATTGAACTTAATGCAGATGCTATACTTGCTTCTACAATTATCTCTCATCATGATATTCACTATAAAAATATGAAGAGACTTAACGAGTATGCTATTGAAAAAGGTGTTCGTGATAAACTAGTAATTTGCGCTGGCGGTACTCAAGTTACTCCAGAGCTTGCTGTTAAGAATGGAATGGATGCTGGATTCTCTAGAGGTCATAGAGGTGTTCACGTTGCAACATTCATGGTAGAGAAAAAAGCTGCAATGAGTAAATAATTGTTATAATTAACATTTAGGCATAGGTTTTTTATAACCTATGCCTTTCTAAAATATATGCCAAAAGATATAAGGGGTGATTTTAATGATAGTAGATATTTTAGTTGCTGAGATTGGAAGTACAACTACGGTTGTTAATGCATTCAATAATTTAAATAGTAATAATCCAGTCTTTATGGGTCAGGGGCAGTCGCCAACAACAGTACTTGAGGGTGATGTAAATATTGGATTAAATGGAGCAATTGATGATCTAAAACTTAATTTGGAGATAGATGAATTAGAGTATAAAGAACTGATTGCAACTAGTTCTGCAGCAGGTGGTCTTAAGATGACTGTTCACGGACTTGTTTATGATATGACAGCAAAAGCTGCGAAAGAAGCGGCTCTTGGTGCTGGAGCCAATATACATATGGTTACAGCGGGAAGACTTAGAAGATCAGAGGTTAAAAAAATAGTATCTATAAACCCCAATATAATACTCGTAGCTGGTGGTGTAGATCATGGTGAACGTGACACAGCTCTATTTAATGCTGAAGTAATAGCAGGGCTTGATTTAGAAGTACCTGTTATATATGCTGGAAATATTGAAAATCACGACGACATAATAGAAATATTTAAGGAATATGGAAAGTCAGAGTACCTATATATCGTTGACAACGTATATCCTAAAATAGATATGTTGAATGTAGAACCAACAAGAAAAGTTATACAAGATGTATTTGAAGAACATATAGTTCATGCACCAGGTATGCACCATGTACGTGAACTAGTTAATGGACCGATAATACCAACTCCTGGAGCTGTTATGCAGGCCTCAAAGATGCTTAAAGAAGAAATCGGTGACTTAATGACTATAGATGTTGGTGGTGCGACTACTGATATACACTCAGTAACTGAGGGTAGCGATGAAATAAATAGAATATTACTTAGTCCAGAACCAGTTGCAAAAAGGACGGTTGAGGGTGATCTTGGTGTTTACATCAATATGTTAAATATAGTTGAATTAGTTGGCAAAGAAAAACTTGCCAAAGATCTTGAGATGGAGCTAGAGTTTGTAAATGAGCTTATGGAGAACCATACACCAATACCAAAAGATGAGAATCAAATTAAATTTGTAGAGAGACTTACAAAAGAAGCGGTTCTTATATCTTCTGATAGACATGCTGGTGGATTTAGAGATTTATTTGGTGGTAGTGGTAAAAAGACAATGGCTGAAGGTAAAGATCTTACTAGTGTTCAGTATATAGTTGGAACTGGCGGAGCGTTAACAAGACTTCCAAATAGAGTTGAAATATTAAAATCTATAGCCTTTTCTAATAAAGGAAATAAGC
>JBARWW010000439.1:0-9434 GCA_049647005.1 Acidaminobacteraceae bacterium
GTTTTATACTCTCTTTATTCTTTGATTTTTGCATTTGTCGTTTTGAAAGTTTATATATCTTTGTTAGATTTTTTACTTCTATCATATTAGGCCTCCATATAGAGTTTCACATTTATTCTCTTAACTAAAGACTACAATATATATAGACTTAAGTCATTAAAAAAATATTAATAATTCGCTTTAATTTAAATATATAAATATACCTACTATAAAATTTCAAAAAATTTAAGCAAGAATAGGTCATTTTTATAAAAAAAAGGACTCTCAACTAGTGAAAATCCTTCTTAAAAAATTAGTTCGATTACAATGTTTGCTACTAAACTAATTTGATTTTATGGAATATTTTTTTACCCTTTTTAATCTTAATTTCACTATCTATAAAGTTTGATGAAGATAAAGTAATTGCAAATTCTTTTACTTTTTCATCATTTATAGAAATACCATTTTGGCTAATTAATCTCTTTCCCTCACCCTTTGAAGCAATTAAGCCCACTTCAATAAGTATATCTAGGAATGAAACTTCTTCCTCAAATTTAGAAGCAGGCATTTCAGTAGTTGGCATATTTGATTCATCTCCACCACCTACAAATAGAGCTTTTGCAGCTTCAAGAGATTTTCTAGCTTCTTCTTCACCATGAACAATGCTTGTAAATTCAAAGGCAAGTCGTTCTTTAACCATATTTAGGTCAGCACCTTCAAGTTTTTCCATCTCACGAATTTCTTCCATTGGTATAAATGTTAGTAATTTAATGCAGTTGATTACATCCGAATCCGCAACATTTCTAAAGTATTGAAACATCTCGTATGGCGAAGTCTTTGCTGGATCAATCCAAAGTGCACCACTCTCAGTTTTGCCCATTTTCTTACCCTCTGAAGTTGTAAGAAGTTTAAATGTTAAACCGTAAGCTTGACCTTGATCTGATTTTCTAATTAATTCAGAACCAGCTATAATATTTGACCACTGATCATTTCCACCAAGTTGTAATCTACAGTTATGTCTTCTATATAATTCTAAAAAATCGTAACCTTGCATAATCATATAGTTAAACTCAAGGAATGATAATCCACTTTCTAGTCTTTGCTTAAAGCACTCAGCAGATAGCATTCTGTTTACTGAGAACTTACTTCCTATTTCACGTATAAATTGAACATAGTTTAAATTATCTAACCATGTTGCATTATTTTCAGTAAATCCATTTACACCATCAAGATTTAGGTATTTTTCTAACTGTTTTTTAATAGCCTCTCCATTATTATCTATTTGCTCTGGTGTTAACATCTTTCGCATATCAGTTTTACCACTAGGATCACCGATTTTTGCAGTTCCACCACCAACAAGAGCAATTGGTCTATGACCTGCGTTTTGCATATGCTTCATAACCATCACTTGAATAAAGTGTCCAACATGTAAACTATCTGCTGTTGGGTCAAAACCTATATAGAATGTTACTCTCTCATTTTTAAGTAAATCTTTTACTTCTTGTTCATGCGTGATTTGCTCTATAAATCCTCTTTCTTCTAAAATATCAAATACATTCATTTTAATCCTCCTAGTATGCTAATTAACTAAAGCATTTTCTTGTATTTTACATGTTACTTATAAGTTTTAAGCCACTTATGATTAACATTTTCTAATTAAATATAAAAAGACCCTGCTTATCCGTGTAAAAGGACGAGCAGAGTCGTGGTACCACCTTAATTTGTGAACTAGGTTCACCTTGGTCGATTTATATCGGAATCATCCGTCATAGTTTCCTATAATTGCTCCAGAATCGTAATTCAAAACTAATCTTCATTTGGTCTTCCAGCAAGCGACCAACTCTCTATAATCACATTAGTTTCTACTATTTCTTTCACTGCAAATTTTCATTATTTATGTTCAAGTCAACTAGACCTTTATAAAAAATTAACTTCACTATACTAATAGAATATATAAAATTTGAATATTGTTGTCAAGTTTTTTATAAAAGTTCATCTACGCTAATACTTTTTTCTTTTACCAAATCAATTATCTTATTATCTACCTTTACTACTGGTCTCGTTGGGAAGTTTACATCAACATATATAATTCTTCCTTTTTCACCAGTGCTAAGCATAACTTCTTTACCAGTGTAAAACGCTGCTATATTAGTTAAAAATATATAGCACAATCTTGAATCTAAAGTTATGCCACTTTGCCACGATATGTACTCTGCAGCTTTAAAATGTGACATCTTCTTTTTATAAGGTCTATCATGGGTTATAGCGTCAAATACATCACAAATCATAATAATTTTTGCAAATTCATGAATCTGCCCACCCTTTATACGAAGTGGATATCCACTTCCATCGATTCTCTCATGATGCTGAAGTGCACTGTACTTGATATTTGGAGTAACTCCTGGTGTCTTCATAAGTATGCTATATCCAAACTGACTATGACGTCTTATAACTTCCATCTCATCTTCACTTACCTTTGGTTTTTTAAGAATAAATTCAGGAATCTTCATTTTACCCATATCAAATAGGAGTGCTGCTGATGCAAGTTCTTCAATTTGATCGCTGCTATAGCCAATCCACTTTCCAATCATAGCAGCAAGAATTGACACTCTAAATGAATGCTCAAAAGTGTAATCATCACTCTTTTGAAGTTGATTAAGCCTCATAAGAACATCATTATTTCTAAGCATATCTGGCAAAAATTCATCTATTGTTTTCTTTATGCCATCAAGATCAATAGAATCCGCTTCTCTAAGTCTTTCAAATGCAAGCTTTGTTTCGTGAACGCTCTCTTCATGCTTTTTATCTATTGGAATATTACCTTCACCAGTAAGAACTGATATGATCATGTTCCTATTAACTAAATTTGCATTTTCAGGTATATCATATTTTTCTCTGTCCAAAGCCTCAAGTTCTCTTTTAAATGCCAATGTATCAAATTGAGCATCTGCTTCTAATGCAGATTTTTCAACCGTGTCAGCTTGAACAGACGCACTAAGTGGACGTACATCTAGAGCCTTGGTATTTTCATCATCAATCTTTACTGATAAAATTCCAAGCCTCTTCAAAAGTTTTATATGTCTATCAGTAAGCAGACTTCCTTTGCTAAGTAATTCAATCGAACCATCTTGATTAAATATAGCTTCCGCAAGTACCATGCCCGTGACAACTTTTCCAATTTCATAAAATTTCATATCATCACCTACTACCCCAAAATATTAACATTATATACCCAAAAGTTACTTTTATGTACTAAACAGACATACTTTAAGTTATCTATATATTTAACAAAATAATGGAAGCGCCTTAACGCTTCCTATATTATGTTTATCTGTATTTGTTATTTGTAAAACAATTTATTCTTACCTACTTCTTAACTAGATTCTACAAGAAATCTGATATACCTTTAAAATTTTTCTCTAAAACTCTCCACATCAAATATATCCTCTAAATAATAAAGTAATTCATCAGGGAAATATTCAACATATAATTTGACTTCGTAAAATCTACCACGAATTTTACATTTGATAACTCTACCAATTATACTTAGAACTTTTGAGTTAATTGTCACATCAACGCCTAGATATGAACCTAGCTTTAAGTACTTTGCATTTTTGATACTTATTTCGTTATCAAATATATTCTCAAGATTTACTTCCATAGGCGTAATAAACTCCATCATATTACCATTGTAAAAGAAAAACTTATCATTTCTGTTTAAACCTTGAATATCTGTAGTTTTATTCATTTAAATCACTTCCTTTCATATCAGAAAGTGCTAATCCAATTGCTTATAATAGTATATATCGGCAAATCATTAAAATTATTTAGTTCTTTTGTAATATCTTTAATTATCTGCTATTTATATTTTACCCAAATTGTTACATACATAACACTACATTTTAGTGACAATTTTTTAAATAAATTTATTAATTGCTACTAAAAATTTATGTTTTTTACTTAAATCTACTTTACTTAATACAACTCCAGCTGTAGCTGGTCCACAAGACTTGTTAAGTAAATCATTATCTATATATGGTAAATTATCAAAACCCTCTAGTTTTGATAATTCACCAAGTATGCCACTAGAACCACACGGTATTATTTCAAGCACATCATCATCTTTAATTAGCTCGCGAATCATTTCTTGATTAAATATAATATCTTCATTTGTTAAAACTTCTTCTCCAACAGACGGTGTTCCAGCAATAAAAACCATATAATTGTCTTCATCACATAACCTTAGCTTATCCTTTTCTATTAGACCTATAACTGTTATACCAAGTCCAGTCATACTAGTTTTCATATTTTTTTCTGTACTTATGACATATGCTAGATCATAATTTATCAACTCTGACTTAACTCCTCTTATAATTTCATCACCCGTTGGCGATGGTTCATTAATTATAGTTAGCGATACAGTTTTTATCTCTACTCCAAGACTGAGAAGTTCCATAACAGGTACTCTAGCAGTCAATCTTCCAACTAATTCATTTGGAGCCTTTAAAACATCTGATTCTTTAAGTCCAATACCACCACAAGAATCACATGCAATGACCATGATATTTTTATCATCTATAATAAAAAATTCAGGATCACGTCTATTAAGCTCTTCAATTCTATTCATTTATCCAAAGTGGTATGAGATTTTTTATACTTGCATACATAACATTAGATAGAATTATATTTGTAACACTTGCAATAGTTAGTATTGGTATCAATGATATAAAAAAAACCTTATCCATAAAAGGCGGAAGCATTGACGCAAGTGGTGTTAGTATGAGTGGTATGAGTGCAAGTGGCATTAATATACCATTTAGAAGAACTCCTATTGCAGATCCTAAAATAATGTTATATCTCTTTGATAGCTTTGAGTAACAAAATACCGATATAAACATCATAAAACTAATAATAATATGAACTGGCAGTGAAAATGGAAAACCTGATAACAGAGCTACAAACAAGTGAGCTATCATGCCAACAAAACCGCCATATATACCACCAATAATTAATCCACCTAGATAGCCTGGAAATGAGTCTAACGCTATTGTCGTAAACGGGCCTGGTATTTTAATTAAAGCACCAATATAACTTATCGCTATAAAGAGTGACATCAATATAAGTCTTCGATTATTTTTCAATTTATATTCCCCTTATCTTTTTATATTAAGTATACTTTAGATTTTGCCTTTAAGTCAACGTCTACACTTACAAATACTTTAATCTAGCTATTTCTTATTTATATTTAAAAGTAAAAAACACCCATAAAATGATGGCTCTTAACCAAGTATTTATAAGTGTCTTCAAATCTTCTATAATGTTTTTTTCTTTTTTTTGCCTAGTAGTTTGTATAATCCAAATAATATCAAAGCTATTGGAACAATATTTTCAAACAATAAATTTATAGGTGCAAAATTCAAATTATCTACTGCAAATACAAACACTGCAAATATAAATATACCTAAGCCAACATAATGCGCCCATTTAGATTCAGATGAACTTCCTATTTGTCTAGTGTGTATGTAGTTTATAAGTATAAACGCACCACCTATCATGGCAAGAAAAATCGGTCCATCAAAGCCAAACAAATAGCTTTCTACATTAGAAAATATACCTACTGTTGTTACCATAATACCAGGAATTAGAAATCCAATATTTTTTTTCCCTTCACCATGTCTAAAATATACAGCTAAAAATGCAGCTCCAACAATTAAAAGGAAAAAGTCGCCTTCAATAAATCCATAATTGCCTAGTAGAGTTAAGACACCAACTGCAATCAATATATATGCCAATAAATTTTTTTTCATAAAAACACCTCTCATTAACTATACACCGTATAAAATATTTATGTTCTATCTATAGTATTATCCATATACGTCTATATTTCAATAGCTTACATCGATGTTTAATCAAATTATAAGGAGTTTCTAAATAAAGCAAGGTCCAATCACAAAATTTGATTGATTTACTCTGAAATTATATATCAAAGCGCTCAAGTTTAGATTCCATTTGAATAAGTTCTTTCATATTTTTCGTAATAAGTGAAATAATAAGGTATGAAAGAACAAGGAATAAAAAGCCACTAGTAATGGCTATGAGTTCGCTATCAGCAAACATATAGTAATCTGAAATTTTAACTCCAGCAAATATACCTACTATAAAAGCAAGTAGTGGTATCGTATATAATATAAAGGAAGAACTTATAAGTGTACTTTGCTTGGCAACTATATTTACATAGTCACCAATACTTGCATTAAGTGTGTTCTCAAGCTCGACTTCTATATGCGGAACATTACAAGCTGCCGAGCAGCCTTCACACTTGTCTCCACACTCTCCAGTTTTATCTATTTGCACAATTGCCCTATTCTTATTTATTCTTACTATTATTCCAGTTTTGTTCATAATTTCACCTCAAGTTTATTATATAATATAAAAAGTAATGAATACCTATCTATATATACTACATTATTACCCAATTTTATAATAATTAAAACTAGTTGAGAATATTTCTCATACGTTAAGTGTTTTCAATACTTCTAGCAATATAATTTTTAACTTTTTTTAGTTTTTCTATTGACCAAGGATATTATTATATGTATACTTACTGTAGTTAATATAAAAAAGTAATCATTACATTTTATAGAATATTAGGAGGTAACAATATGAAAACGTTTGTATGTAAAGTATGTGGATATATCCACGAAGGTAACTCAGCTCCAGAAGTCTGTCCACAGTGTAATGCTCCAAAAGAGCAATTTTTAGAAAAAACTGGTGAAGCATTAACATGGGCTGACCAACATTTCGTTGGAACTGCTAAAGGTGTTGATGCTGAAATTCTTGAAGGTTTAAAGCAAAACTTTATGGGTGAGTGTACTGAAGTTGGAATGTACTTAGCTATGAGCCGTCAAGCTGATAGAGAAGGATATCCTGAAATCGCTGAAGCTTACAAGAGAATTGCTTTTGAAGAAGCTGATCATGCTGCTAAATTTGCAGAGTTACTTGGTGAAGTTCTTACAGATTCAACTATGAAGAATCTTCAAATGAGAGTTGACGCAGAGCACGGAGCTTGCATTGGTAAATTAGAATTAGCTAAAAAAGCTAAAGCTCTTAACCTTGATGCTATCCATGATACTGTTCATGAAATGTGTAAAGACGAAGCTAGACATGGTTCTGCTTTTAATGGTTTATTAACTAGATATTTTTCTAAGTAATAAGTAAAACTATACATAAAAGCGACTATTAGATTTTAATCTAATTAGTCGCTTTTTTTATGCCGCTAAATAGTATAATGTATTAGAATCCTCTATTGTAAATGATAGTTAGGGTTTATGATAACTAGTCAACACTATGTATCTAGAGTCATATAATAAATTGTATTACTATCTGAATCTAATATAAATAAACTAAAATTATATGTTCCTCTTTCTAGTATTGGTTTCTCCGTATAATAGCTAATTCTATCAAGTAAAAAGTAGTATCCATTATTTATAGTTGGAATAAATTCGTTATAGTTTGACTCTCCTAAAGCTTCTTGCAACACAGAGTCATATTGAACATACCCATTGCACCGATTTAAGAGTTTAGAAGTAACAGAATCCAAAGTTTACGTCTTAAAAAACTGTATATAAAATAAAAATACTCCTACGCAGTAAAACATAGAAGGATCATACTCAAATCTTTTGTTATTTTATAAAATACTTAATATTCTTTATGTTTTTTTCTCTTACTTCTATAATTTTATTAAGCATTAAGTAGGCCTGCGATTCAACAAGCACATTATCTTTAACAAGTCTTCCTTGAATATCAACAAATAGCGCGTATTGCTTTTCTTCAACATCTAGCGCAAAGTTGAGTAGTTCATCAGAAGTTCTTATATTTGGTTTAATAAGTATCCTATTGAACTGATAAACTAGTGATGATATTTTGTCATATATATCAAAGTCTATCTCTTCAGCTATATCATCTGTTATTGATTGCTTAAGCTCATTAAATAACTTTATATCTTTATCTACCTGAATAAGCAGTGTATTAATTACGAATCTTACTCTTACATTTGGATTTATATCCATAAGTGAAGAATAAAGACCCTTTCTTTTTGAAGCAACATCCAGCGCTTTATCAATTATATCTCTTATATCATAGCCCATATTAATCACATCCATATTTTTTGATTTTCTAAATACATATAAAATAACTTATACACTAATTATATACCCAAAATCTAATAAAAGCTTACAAATTCATATCCTTAATATCTTTATTTTGGTATGATAAAGGATAATTATAGTCTATATTTTTAAAAATAGCGATTACAATTAATTATTTATATGGAGGATTTTTTATGCTAGGTACTATTGTAAATTCTATATCCATTATAATCGGAAGTTTGATTGGTCTATTCTTTCATAAAAGTATAAAATCTAACTACTCTGACATAATGCTAAAATCAATTTCACTTTCTATTATACTTATAGGTATGTCCAACGCCCTAAAGACAGAAAATTTGATGATAGTTATATTTAGTATGGTTCTTGGTTCTGTCATGGGAGAATTCCTTAAAATAGAAGAAAACCTAAATAAAATTGGAGAATTCTTAGAATCAAAATTTGCATCTAAAGGTGGTAATATATCTAAAGGATTTGTTACATCATCACTTGTTTACTGCGTTGGTTCAATGGCCATAATAGGTGCCCTCGAAAGTGGACTTAGCGGCAACCATCAGACTCTATTTGCCAAAAGTACTCTTGATGGAATCTCTGCAATTGTATTTTCATCAACGATGGGAATTGGAGTTATGTTATCATCCGTGTCGGTTTTTCTATATCAAGGTGCAATTACACTTTTATCTTCACTATTAAAAGATGTTCTAATTGCTTCTGTTGTAACAGAAATGTCAGCAACTGGTGGCCTACTTATACTCGCACTTGGATTTAATATGTTAGAATTTAAAAACATAAAAGTTGGAAATATGCTTCCAGCTATATTTATGCCACTTATATTCTATATGGTTCAACTTCTTAGCGGTTTAAATTTAGGTTTTTAATAATGATTATAATAAAGTAACTGCTTATTTAAGAATTAAAGGTGAAGCAAACATTAAAATGTTACTTCACCTTTTTTTAATATAATCCATTTAATTTTAAGATACTCTACTAATTCATTTGTTCAATATCATCAGTATAAAGTTTATACAAACTACCCTCAACTTCTTTGGCTTTATATAATGCATAATCAGCTTTTTTTAATAGTAGCGGCAACTTATCTCCATTTGTTGGTGCAATTGATACTCCAATACTTATATTCACGCTAATAATCATATCTGATATAATAACTTGCTCTCCAACTTTTTCTATAATACGCTTAATAATTGAATCTACTTGCTTTATATCTTTTAAGTTTGACAGTACTGCTGCAAACTCATCGCCACCTATTCTTGCAAGTAAATCACTTGATTT
>JBARWW010000440.1:0-3525 GCA_049647005.1 Acidaminobacteraceae bacterium
GTGTTAATGTGCAAAGGAATTTTGATTTAGTAAAAAGCACTTGGTTATACCTTATGCTTGCTGTACTATTTATTTTTTTAGGATCTTATGTACAAGGCAGAGATTGTTACTCAGGGATATTCATTACTGAGTACATTATAGTATTTCTACCAGTTATACTACTTGGGCTTGCAACTAAAGTTGATATGAAAAAAGCCCTTAGATTAAATAAGATAAAGTTTTCAACGATTTGGAAAACATTTTTACTTAGTTTTGCATTACTTCCTATAATTGCAGCGTCAAATCTTCTGGTTATAACTGTACTTAGCTATTTTGGAAAAGTAATTATACCAGATATACCTATGGCAAAAAATGTTGCTGAGTTTTTAGTGATGTTCTTTTTAGTTGCTATTTCACCAGGTATATGTGAAGAAGTGTTGTTCCGTGGACTTATTATGAATGCATTTGAGAGTCATTTTAATAGGAAAATAGGAGTTGTTGCAGCAGCAGTGCTATTCGGTATATTCCATTTCAATATTCAAAATATACTCGGCCCAGTAATACTAGGTCTTGTATTTGGATATCTTGTACAGGTCACGAATTCAATAGTTACAAGTATACTTTTACATACATTTAATAATGGAATTGCAGTAGTGGCATCTTACTTAGCTTCAAAATCAACTTTAGCAACTGAAGCTAGTAAGTTAAGCACACAGGATTTGTATAATACTCCCTCAGTTCTTGTAGCACAAACTATTATTTTTGTTTTACTTGCCTCTGCTAGTGCTATACTTGCTCTTGCAATAATTAAATCTATAGTAAAAGATTATAGAAAAGTAGAGATTAATGATAAAATAATAATTGCAAGTAATACCTTTGTTGTTATTGATAAAACAAATGAACTAGCGATACTTTCTAAGGAGTCTGAGCTTGGAAGTAAAGATAGAACACTGAAATCTTTAAAATTAGATGATAAAAAAGTAAAGTCTCTAAAGCGAACACTTACAGTGTGGACAGATAAAGTTAAAAATCCATTTGAGATTAAATACTTTATTCCTATTGGAATTTCTGTTATCATGTACTTTGTGATTTTAATATTGCAACTTACAAAAAATTAACTTAAGAAGAGAAGTGATTAGATGAGTGCATACTCAGGTTTTGCCTATGCATACGACTTTCTTATGAAAGATGTAGACTATGACATATGGGCAAAAAATATAGATATGATATACAAAGAATTGAATATGAAACCAAAGAGTGTATTAGAGCTTGGATGTGGAACTGGTAATATAACAACTAGACTTTACAAAAAAGGCTATAACATGATTGGATCGGATTTATCGGAAGATATGCTTATGATAGCTCAAGAAAAGGCGTATGAGTCAAATCTTATGATAAACTTTATACTTCAAGATATGAGAGATATCAATTACAGAAAGAAAGTTGATTCTGTAATTAGCATATGTGATGGATTAAACTACATTACTACTGATGAAGATCTTCTTAAAGTATTTAAGAGTGTTTATAATGTACTTGAGAGCGGTGGAATATTTATATTTGATATAAGTAGCTACTACAAACTTAAACATATACTTGGGACAAATACCTTTGCAGAGTCTCATGAGAAAGCTTCGTATATTTGGGAGAACTACTTTAATTCTGAGAGTGATGTTTTAGATTTTGATCTAACGGTGTTTATTAAATCAAATAGCCAGTTTAATGAAGATTATGACGATGAATATGATGATTATGAGTTTGAAAATGATGATGAAGAAGAGAAAGTTCTTCTTTATGAAAGATACTTTGAGCAACATACGCAGAAGGCTCATAAGACTGAAAAATTGAAAGAAATAATGAATGATTATTTTGAAATTGTTGAACTTCGAGACGGCGATACTTTTGGTGAATTATCAGAAAGGTCTCAAAGAGCATTATTTATTTGTAAAAAGAAAAGCTAATAGAACTAGTTTATAGGAGGATGACATATTGAGTAACAAAATATCTAGAGGTATGACAAAAGACGGTTTTGTTAGATTTTTCTTAATCGATTCTACTCAGATGGTTGAAGAGGCAAGAAAGATACATCAAACAACACCAATATCAACAGCAGCACTTGGTAGAACAATAACAGCAGCATCTTTACTTGGCGCTATGTGCAAGGGTGAAAAAGAAAAAATTACACTTCAAATAAAAGGTTCAAACCTTATAAAATCTATACTTGCAGTTTCTGATCAAAGTGGAAATGTAAAAGGTTATATTTCAAATCCAAATGTTGATTTACCGCTTAATGATAAAGGTAAACTTCCAGTTGGAGAAGCTGTCGGTGCAAACGGCAAACTTATTTTTATTAAAGATTTAGGATTAAAAGAACCATATATCGGCAATAGCAACTTGGTTTCAGGTGAGATTGCCGAAGACTTAGCGGCCTACTTTATGTACTCTGAACAACAACCCTCTTTTGTATCGCTTGGTGTATTTATTAATAGTGATGTAAAAGTTGGAGCAGCAGGTGGACTTATAATTCAGGTTCTTCCAGATGCTCCAGAAGAAGTACTTGTAAAACTTGAGGGTTCCCTTGGTGCATTCCCAGCAATTTCAGAACTAATACGTGAGGGTATGAGTTTTAAAGATATGATGAATCTTGCTTTAAACGACTTCGAAGTAGTTTTCTTAAGTGAAAATGAAGTTATGTATAAGTGTGATTGTAGTGAAGAGAAGATTGAAAAAGTAATCATTAGTTTAGGTGAAAAAGAGATAACTGATTTAATTGAGGAAGATGGAAAGGCAGAAGTAGTTTGCCACTTCTGTAATACTAAGTATCAGTTTGGAATTGAAAAACTACAAACTATACTTGAAAAAGCATTAGATTAGATTGTTTTGTAAAATTATATAAGTAAGTAGAAGTGTTACCAATGTAAATCTGGACGACTACTCTAAAAACAAAGGAAGCAGTGAGAAATATATTTTCGCTGCTTCCTTTTGTTATTTTAAAAAAATATAAGTATATAACGATTTTGTTACTACTTTTATTAATTCAATTAACTCTTTCACATCTGCCTCCATTTCACATATATACTTAGATTTAAAATAAATATTTATACTAGTATAAGGGTATATACCTAATGTTCATCTTTAAACATTGTATGTTATACTTAAAGACTAAAACAAGTCTATTTGATAATATTTATGGCAAAGGAATAATTAATTTAGTAGATGACTGGAGGTATAAACTATGAAAGATATAAGAGATATTAATTGGAATGATGATGTAAATAAATTTGGTAACCCAAGTGATGATGAAACTGATGTTATGAGACCAGGAGTTTATGGGGTATGCGTAAAGAATGATAAAATACTTATTGTAAAAAGTAGACTTGGTGGATTCATAATCGGTGGTGGTATAGAGGAATCAGAAAGTGATATAGAATGTTTGAAGAGAGAAACCCTTGAAGAAATAGGCTATAACATAGATGTTAAAGAATGGTTAGAAGATGTAATTGAGTATGTCTATGTGCCAGAAAGAGATATGAGTTATGTTAAAACTAT
>JBARWW010000441.1:0-4877 GCA_049647005.1 Acidaminobacteraceae bacterium
GTGTATATGCGACAGAGTTCAATTATATATGGGATATAAATAAGATAGACGCACTTGAAGATTTGCAATTAAAAGCTTTTCTTGATGAAATTGCAAGGTCTTATTATAAAATAAATACACACAAAAATTATCTTGATGTGGACATCGATTATAATAGATTAGGTGAGATTGATAATATATCTAACGAACTGACTACCTTTATAGATATTAATAAAAGAAAAAGGATGATCCTTTTAAATGCATCTATACAAGGCGAGATTGATTATAAATCCCTAAGAGACAATATAATTGAACTTGAGGATTTCTTAAATGTTTATCCTGGTTCAGAGCTTCTTCTCGAAGCAGAATCACTCTATAAAAGTCTAATTAGTATGTATTTTATAGGTTCAGATGGTCTTGATCCCTTTGACTACGAAAACAAGAAATTTAAAGACTCTTTCTTTGATATAACACTTGATACTTCTTTAAATTTTCCTATGACTATGTTATCTGATATAAGTATAGATTTTTTAAATCAAATTGATAATAAGAATAGTTTTAAAAATATAGATTATGTATCTCTAATTAGCAACTATAGAAAAATGGGACTTAAAAATAAAAATACAATACTTCCTATAATCTCAGAAAAAAATGATACGTCTAGCGTCGTATATCCTCAATTTTCTTTATTTGAAAACAAGGATGCTCAAGATATTATAAACAATAAAGTAGAAAGTGAAATTCAATCTATAAAAGATAATCTCAACTGGACATATGATGACAAAACAACATATAATATCAGTTATTTTGTTAACTATGGTAGTTACAAGTACATTAGTATGCAGCTAAGTGGCTCATCTTATAATAGAGATAATAAAGAAACCCTTACATTTCAAAAAAACTTGAATTTCAATATTAATAGTGGTGAAACTATAAAATTGTCTGACATTTTTGGTATAACTTTTAATGAATATAATGAAAAACTTACCGCTTTAATTAAAGCTAGTGATGATATTGATTCAAGTAAACTATCTTCTTTTGATATACTTACAAAAGAACCAGATTTCATGATTAGTAATCTATCACTAGTAGTCTACTTTGAAAAAGGTGAGTACGACTTCAATGATAAATATCCAGTATACATCTATATTAGTCAGAGAGAATTAGGCGATTTACTTGATTTTAGAGAACTCTATAAATAAAGAACATTTTTTTAATTAAATATATTAAGTTAAATCCATAACTTCATAAAAAAATGTAGTGGATATCCACTACATTTTTTGAAAACTAAATTACAACTTATATATTATTAATAATTAATAACTGCTAATTCTTAAATGCTATAAATCTTTAAATGCTATTATTTGATCATCATCTAAAAGTTCAATTAAAACAGCTACAATTTTTCCATCAAATTGACTACCACTACATCTTTTAAGTTCTGCAATACATACCTCTCGGCTTAAAGCTTTTCTATATGATCTATCGCTACTCATGGCATCAAAGGAATCCGCTACAGCTATTATTCTTGATAGTATGTCTATTTCATCGCCCTTTAGATTATTGGGATATCCACTTCCATCTAATTTTTCATGATGTCTATATACAACCTCACTACTTCGTTTTAAGAAGTTAATATTTTTTAGAATTCCAAAACCTATCTCAGGATGTTTTTTTATTTCATCAAATTCCTCTTCTGTAAGCCTACCCTCTTTAGTTATAATTGCCTCTGATATTCCTATCTTGCCTATATCATGAAGCATACCACTATAAGATAGCACCCTTATATCTTCTGAGGAAAGTCCAAGTCTAATTCCAATTTTAGTAGAAACTTCTGTCACACGATCACAGTGACCACCTGTGTAAGTATCTTTTGCATCTATAGTTTTTGCAAGTGTTTTTATAGTTTCATAGTATACTCTATTATTCTCTTGAACTAATTCTTCGACTTCGTCTAAAAGTACAAGAATCTCATTTTTCTGATTTACAAGATCATCTCTATCCTCTTCCATATGATCAAGCATTTCATTAAGTCGTACACTTATTACCTCAATTTCATTTGACGATTTTACATCAGTACGAAAACTTAGATCACCATCGGCCGCTTTATTCATAGCAATAACTATTTGATCAATTGGTTTTAAGGCACCATTTATTATAAACCTACTAAATACAATAAGTATAAGTACTGTTAACAAACCACCTAATCCAATTACAATAGATACTGATATCATCTTATCTTTAAATGCATCTGTAGGTATTTCGAACATTATAACCCAGTTAAGATTGTACTCATCATTTTTTACTGGTAAAAAATTATATCTAATTTCATTGTATTTTGACTTAATACTTCCTGGTGTTTTTATTTTGAACTCACCTTTAAACATATGGTTTCTCGATACCGACTTAAATATTTCATTTAAAGTTTCTGTTTCAAAACCCATTTCATACACATTTTTTCCTATATGAGTTTTATCCGAATGAATCAAAATTGAACCATCCATTGCAAGAAGTCCAATTTTTGCATTACTTGAAAAAATATCAGATTCAAAAGAAGTGTAAAAATTATTTAGATCTGATTCTATTATCATAAAGGAATTATTTATTTTACTTGCTATATAAAAGCGAATATTCTTTTTATCGTAATATGTAAATTTTTCTCTTTCTATATTTGATTTATAATATTGATATAAATCTTCTGAGTAAAACTTTGATTCCTCATCAGTATCACCATAAATCTCATAATTCGAAAAATCATTTATATCATTAATAATAATAATTTTATTCATAATACCTTTATTCTTTTCAAGTAAAGCATTTAACATTACAGGTCTAGATTCTTTTGCAAGATTTATATCGAGGTTCATTAAGGTTTCATAATCAGAAAAGGCATAGTCAAATCTATCCAAAAAACTATCAACTTGAAGGTTGATAATATTATCTACTGAGCTTACCATTTTTTCATATACGTCTATTTCACTTTCTATAACAATCTTTGATATATTAATTATAAAAACTGTTATAGATATTATTATTAAAATTGTGATTGGTATAATTACCCTATTTGACAACTTGTTATGTTGCTTTATCAATCTTCTTATCAGCATGGTTAATTCTCCTATAGGCTTTTCTTAGTTTACAAATCATAATACAATTTATTATTATTATTTCCCAGCAACATATTATATCAAATTTTTCTATTATTATGCTATAATTTATAAGATATATTATAGCATCAATATATGAATAAACCTTGTATATTTGATGATTTTTTTATTAATTTGACGCTTTATAACTATTAATATATACAATTTATTATAACTTTCTGCAATTTATTTGTAGATATAATATTTGGAGGATTCATATGAATAGATATTTGAAACTACAAAACGGTTCTGATATAAGAGGAGTTGCCATTGAAGGAGTCGTTAATGAGAATGTAAATCTGACTAAAAAAGAAGCTTTTAATATTGCAATTTCATTTTCAAGATGGCTATCAGTAAAATTAGACAAGCCTGTAAATGAACTTCGCATTTCTGTTGGAAGTGATTCTAGACTTAGCGCCAACTCGCTTCGTGGTGCAATTCTTAGTGCACTTAACTATCTAGAAATCCACTCACTTGATTGTGGCATCGCATCAACACCGTCTATGTTTATGTCTACAATCTATGATGAAACTAAGTGTGATGGTGCTATAATGATCACTGCAAGTCATTTACCTTATAACCGAAATGGATTTAAATTTTTTACAAGAGATGGTGGTCTTGATAAGGAAGATATCACTAGTATTTTAACTAATATTTCAGAAGATATTGCTTTTGATCTTAATCCGCTTGCATCTGAAAAAAACAATCTAATTGATCTGTATTCAAATATGATAGTTAATATCATTAGAAAAAAAGTTAACAGCGCAAATTTCAATGAGCCTCTTAAAGGCATGAATATAATCGTAGATGCTGGAAATGGTTCTGGTGGATTCTTTGCTGAGAAAGTTCTTGAAGTCCTTGGGGCAAATACAAAGGGAAGCCAATTTTTAGATCCTGATGGAACTTTCCCAAACCATATACCTAATCCTGAAGATAAAGTTGCAATGCAATCGATTACTGATGCTACTATAAAAAATAAAGCTGACCTTGGCATTATATTTGATACTGACGTTGATAGAGCTGCTGTTGTTGATAAGTTTGGTAAGCAAGTTAACCGTAATCGTCTTATTGCACTTATGAGTGTCATTGCACTAAAAGAATCTCCAAACTCTATTATTGTTACTGACTCAGTTACATCTACAGGTTTATCGGACTTTATATCTAACTTAGGTGGAGTACACCATAGGTTTAAGCGTGGATACAAGAATGTAATTAACGAGTCAATTAGATTAAATAAGGACAATAAGCTAAGTCATCTTGCTATTGAAACTTCTGGTCATGGGGCTTTTAAAGAAAATTACTTCTTAGATGATGGTGCTTACATTGTTACTAAGATTTTAATTGAAGTTGCGAAAATTAATCTTGAATGAAAAGATATCTCCTCACACATATCTTCTCTTAAGGAAGCATCTGAGGAAAAAGAAATTAGAGTTAAAATTTTGGAATCTGACTTTGCAAAGTATGGATCTTCTGTATTAGATGGATTTAAAAGTTTAGCACTTGAAACAGAAGGTTTCGAGATAGAATCTCCAAATCACGAAGGAGTACGAGTAAACTTTAATCACGATGGTATTTCTGGATGGATTCTTGTTAGAATGTCACTTCATGATCCAGTTTTACCACTTAATATAGAATCAGATAAAGAAGGTGGTCTTTTATTTGCTACTAAGTTTTTAAAAGAATTTTTTAAGAACTATGACAGACTTGATCTTCCTAATGAATTAAAATAGACTTAAACTTTATAAACTCAAT
>JBARWW010000442.1:0-8196 GCA_049647005.1 Acidaminobacteraceae bacterium
TTTTTATAATCATAGGCTGTGCCAAGTGACGCAGCGTAGATATGATTTTCTTGATGAGATAAGAAATGAGTATCTACGCTTAAAGAATGTGCTATTACTTGACCAAAATTTACACCCGCAAGAAAGGCAGGCATATAACTACCATCTATGTTTCTAGGTTTATCCGATACCGCTAGTGATATAATATTATCTAAATTAATTTCACTTACTTTTATCTGTTTAAATAATTTAGGTATATTATTCATATGTTGAAAAACCATCTCACTTTGACGCAGGCCATTTTTTCCATTAGGAACGTCTAGTAAGATTCTTTTATCAAAAACAATATTTAAGCTATCATCTATAATCGATAATGATGTTGTATAACAACTTGTATCAATTCCTAAATAATACTTACTCATACTATACCCCTAAATCAATTACAATTTTACCTAAAACACCATTGATAAATTGTCCAGATTCTTCGTCATTGAATTTCTTTCCAAGGTTGATAGCTTCATTAATTGAAACTGACACTGGTATATCTTCAAGTGTTTGAATCTCAACTATAGCAAGTCTAATAACTGCTAAGTCTACTTTGGCAATACGATCAATTTTCCAACCTTTTAAATGCTCTGAGATAATTAAGTCTACAGACTCTCTTACTTCTAAGAAGTTTTCCACAACAGATTTAACATAGTTAAGATCTTTTTCTTCTGTACAAACACTATTTAGGTAGTATTCAACTGCACCTAACTCAAATTCTTGCTTCATCTCTAATTGGTAAAGACAATTCATTGCATATTCTCTCGCTAATACTCTACTCATATTTCCTCCATTTTTAAACTTATCAAAGTACATAATATTTTTACACACAAATAACTAACTCTCTTGAGTTAGTTATTTGTTGTTAATTTCTTTTTTTATTTACAAAATTTACTTTTCTTTAGGTAATTCTTGTTCTTTTACAAATTTAATTCCTTGTACATGTATGTTTACAGATGAAACAATTAAACCAGTCATAGATTCAACTGCATTTTTAACATTTTCTTGTATTTTCCACGAAACATCAGGAATCTTAATACCATAATCAACAATGATATTTAAGTCTACAATTACTTTTTCATCTATAATATCAACTTTTACGCCCTTTTTAAGATTCTTAAGTCCAAGTATCTCACCAAGGTTATCTGTAAAACCACCATATAAACCGTTAACACCTTCAATTTCTGCCGCAGCAATTGAAGTAATAATGCCTATTACATCATCTGATATATTAACGTTACCATATTCAAGAGTATCGATTTTTGTATTATCTGCCATTTGTAGTACCTCCTACTTAAAAATTAAGTTTATACATCATTATATCAAAGTTATATACTTAATTCAATATTTGCATATACGCTGTTTTCACTTAAAATACAGCATATTATAAATTTAAAACAAAATTTAAGGGCAGGTAAAATACCTGCCCTTTTTTAACATATTTACTTAGATTCTTCAGTTGTTGTTTCTTCTTCTTCGTCTTCTTCAACAGTCTCTAAAAGATCAAAACAATCACAATCGCAATCGCAATCTCCTAAATCGTCAAATACTACGAATTCTTCGTCGCACTTTGGACAAGTAATTTCAACTTTACAATCTTCATCAAAATCTTCTTCGTCGACATAAATTAGTTCACCACATTCAGGACATTGGAATTCGTCATAAGATTCCTCTTCTTCGTCATCAAATACTGCGTCTTCTAACTCTGCTAAATCTTCGTCAATCAATTCAACAACTTCATCAATCTCTTCAATATCTTGTTCGATATCTTCGATTGAATGAGTAATTTCTTCAATTACTTCAATTACTTTTAAAAGTAATTTACCTTCCTTAGAATCGTTGCCGATCTCCATACCATCTGCTAGTCCTTTTAGGTAAGATACTTTTTCATAAAGATAACTCATTTTAAATTCCCTCCTATTAATAGTTTTATGCTCTAGACAGGTATTCACCTGTTCGAGTATCGATTTTAACATTGTCACCTTCATTAACAAATAAAGGAACATTGATTACAGCACCAGTCTCAACTGTTGCTTTTTTAAAAGTATTAGAAGCCGTGTCACCTTTAATACCTGGCTCAGTCTCTGCTATTGCAAGAATAACAAATGTTGGAGCCTCTACAGAGAAACATTTTCCTTTGTAGAATCTAACTGTAGCATTATCGTTTTCTTTGATGTACTTAATTGCATCTTCAACTTGTTCAAAAGTTAGTGGAAATTGCTCAAAAGTATCATTATCCATAAAATGATAAAGATCATTATCAGAATATAAATATTGCATTTCTTTAGTTTCAATATGTGCTTTTGGGAATTTATCTGATGGATTAAAGGCTTCTTCTCTAATTGCACCTGTTAATAAACTCTTGTATTTAGTTCTTACAAAAGCAGCTCCTTTACCTGGTTTAACGTGTTGAAAATCAACGACAACAAAAGGTTGTCCATTCATCTCAAACGTAACACCTTTACGAAAATCACTAGTTGATATCATTTTATTCCCTCCAAAGTTACTTCTTTTCCAAATCAATTTCAATTCTAAAAAGTATTTATTTTTTCTTCTTAACTAAAAGATAAGATTTAACTTAGTTATTTTAACATGATTCTCTTAAAATTCATAGCTTTATTGATCATAAACGTTACTATTACATTCTATCAGACAAGCAAGTGTTTGGTCTAGTATAATATTTTACATCTGCGTTTTTTTTTGAAATATTAGTCCTTTTGCTTTATTATATGGTCTATAGCTAATAGATAACCGTGTTTTTTCAACCCACATATCTGACCTATACAGACTGGAGCAATTACTGACTTACTTCTAAATTCTTCCCTAGCATGTATATTTGATAAATGAACTTCAATCGTTGGAATATGAACAGCTTCAAGTGCGTCACGAATAGCATATGAATAATGAGTAAAAGCACCAGGATTAATAACGATTCCTTCGATATCTTCAGTATATGCATCGTGAATCCTATTAATTAATTCACCCTCGATATTTGATTGATAAGTAATTATATTAATATTTTTATCTAAAGTGTTTTCTCTTAAATATTCGTAAATAGACTCAAGAGTATCTGTTCCATAGTGATCCTTTTTCCTGATGCCTAGTAGATTTAGATTTGGTCCATTTATTACTAGTATATTTTTCATTTTATCACCTACATTATGTATTTGTGTAATTCAATTTTAAAAAATTAGCTTTAAAAATCATATAACCTTTAAAATTGACATAACAACTTCATCAACAGATTTATTGTCACAGTCAATTATATGTTTTGCCCATCTTTCATACAAATCTTTTCTAAGTTCGTAAATATCAATTAGCTTTTCTTCTAAAGAGGCTTGATTAAGTAAGGGTCTATTATCCACTTTATTAGTTAGATTTGATAACAAACCATTAATGCTCCACTTTAAATAAATTATATTTTGAGTTTCAAAAGGTTCAAGAGCATCATTTAAAATTGCTCCACCACCAGTAGAAATTATTGAGTTTTTTCTATCAGCAAGTTCTAAAAATAAAGCTTTCTCAAGTTTTCTAAAATGTTCTTCACCATATTTATCAAACATATCTTTAATAGACATATCATTAGTTTTTTCAATTATACTATCTATGTCAATTAGGTCTAATTCAAGTCTCTTTGACAGTTCACTAGCAATAGTTGATTTACCGCTTCCCATCATTCCAATCAAAATTATGTTCATATATCACCTCGTATTTGACAAATAAATATCACCACTCAGATTTCTACTTAATGTCTTGGATTCTTTGAAACTATTGAAATAGCATCAATTAGTGCCTTTAATATATCCGTTTCAAATTGTATCTTTGTCTCTTCCAATTGGCTATAAAGTTTACCTTTTTCAGTAACCACATAATGCGGTTTAAGATTATTAAGTGCAACTGCTTTAATATCTAATAAACAATGCTCACACTGACAAACTTCTGGAAAAGCTCTAAGAAGATTCGGCATAATGTGGTCAATTGCGGCTTCCATATAATTTGCTAGTTTCATTTCCATAAAATCAACTCCTCAAGATTTATAATATTATTAATCTATTTCTTTCCAACTATTAATATGAATAGTTTTAGCTTCATTTGTCTTTATTATACCCTCTAAAAATACATTTGAATTAATTGTTGAACTCATAATTTCGCTATTATCTATTATATCTATATCTAGATTTCCATCTATACTTCTTGTTAAATGAGATCCATCCGATACTGTTTTTACTTTTACTTTCTTTCCTAAGTCACTACTACTTGCAGCAAATAAATTTTCATTTGTAGCAATAGCTCGAAGCAAGTCTGAGCTGTAGCTATCAAGTTTACCTGCACTATCAAATGTACTTTTACTATTTATAATTTTTTTACCACTTCCATACATTAATATGTTTTTCTCACTTATAAGAGGACCGTTAAATACTAAATCAGTGCTAGTCTCATTATATATAATTATATTTCCTTTTGTTATGATAGCTCCACTTAGAGTCATCTTCGTACTATCGCTAGCTAAAACAAGCGCCTTAGTGTCTGAAGCTTTAATAGACGCTACTTGAGAAAGTGGAATGTTTAGATATATATTTCTATCTTTATCATTATTAATAAAAACAAAATTATTTGCATCAGATATATTTTCTGTATTGAATTTATTCTTAAGATTAAATATTTCATCAAATTTTTCGTCATCATTTTCTCCATTAGTGTAATCTCTTGTTGCTAGAAGGCTAACTTTTTTATCAAGTTTTTCAACATTATCTTCCTTTTTACTTAAAAAATCATTGAAAGGCATATTGACAAATGTGTCAGCATCATCGCCTGATACAGCATAGGGATTAAAAATTTTGGTATTTCCTAAAACTACACCAATAGCATAATTGTTATTATCATTTGAACTTGCAAGTGAATTTATAGTAAATATATTTTTATCTCTATCTGATATTGGTGCGAAATAACTTTCGTATCCGTCTATTATCTCATTATTTTTTGTTATAAAGTGTGTCGCTTTATAGTTAACGTCATTTACGACAACATCAAGGTCAACACCATCTTTAGAGATAGTCTCATATGTTTCCACTACATTAGCAGTGGCACCCGTGTCAGGGCCTCTAGCTATGATATACTCGAAATATTCTGTTGATTTATCTGTTGATGCTATTTTTTTAGTATAAAAATTATTAGAGTTATTTGTTGTAAAAGATTCCCCTGATTGATAGTAAGCCTTATAATCACCATCAACATCATTAACCATTCTATATATGTCTATATAAGCGACACCTGATATAAAATAGTTATTTGTTGTAAGCTTTAAATTTGAACTATCATTATTAACAATTATTGATCCCGATAAATCGCGTACACCTCGATTTGAACCACTTGGACTACCTTCTAAAAAGGTCCAAAGCTCACCATTACTATCAACATCTTTTCCAACTTTTACACTAGAATCATCTCCAAATAGAAGCATATCTTCCATAATGTAAAGATTTCCATCAGTTGATCCTATAAAATCATCAGCGTATTTATCAACTACAAATGAATTAGCATATATACTACCGTTAGAGCTAATTTTACTATTATCACCATTAACTCTAATTGAAGATCTACTTTGAATATCACCATCAACAACAAGCTCACCTTTTATACTCTCGGACCCTATATCTGTATAATCAATATCTCCAATTGATGTAAAAACAGTAGCAAGATTTGCTTTGTCAGCGCCAACAATTATGCCACCTACGTCGGAATACGAATATTCTTGAACTTCTGGAAATGTTCCATAGGAGTAAATATCGCCATTTACAGTAACTTTTCCATCAACTATTATTATATCTTCTCTTGCCATAATGGCATTAGTTAATGCCTCATTTTTATGAATCACTATATTTTTTGACTCGGTTGACACTATATAATTATAGTTTGGAACAATTACATCTAGTTCTACTTCAACAACTTTTTTATTCTCATTATAAGCACCATTAGATGTTATCCTTAAAGAAAAAAAGTTATCCTCTATTGTTGTAACAAGTTTTATATTGTCTATACTTGCACTAATAAAATTTGCAGCTTCACTTGGAGAAAATGAAACTTCAGTCAAATCTACTTCATACTCTTCTTTAAGTTTTGCACTTGATTTCAAGATTATACTGCTATCTTCTACAAAATTATTATCTTTGTCGTATAGCTGATAGTCTTCTTCATATATTTTCTTTGCATCCACGCCACCTTTAACTTCAAGTAAAAATTGGTAATAGCGCTTTGCAAATTCACGTTCAAGGGCAGTTTGAGTTAAGTCAACAACTTGCTCTGAACTTAACTCACCACTTTCAAGCTTAGTATTAGTATTGCTTAAAAAGTCAATCCATTTTTCCTCAATTCTAAAGTTTGAATTTGGATCATTAATCCAATTTGATGCGTCAGCTTCAGCTCTATAAGTAATCTCTTTAAGCTCAGCTAATGTTTCATCTATTGCACCATCTGTTATATAAAATGACTTATTAAATGAATTTGATTGACGATTAACCTTAAAATTAATAACAGTTGAGCTTATAAGTGCTAAACCAAGTATTGAAAGGAGCATCATTATAATTAGTACATATGTAAGAGCAGAGCCCTTTTGATTTTTCAAATTTATAAACATTATAATCATCCCTTTTAAATAGCAAATCAAATAGAGTAATTGAAAATTCAGAAAAACAGCAATTAGTTATTTACTAATTACTGTTTTTAATTTTGTATATTCAATATCATTTTTAGAAACAGTTACTTCAATATCATATGATTTAAAATTATTAGTTGATACATGCGCTAAGTCTGTAAGATTTCTAAATAACTTGACACTAGTAGATGATGAATCAACTGTAAAGTTAATGTTATCTAGTTGATCGTTAATTACATAAACTTCAAGATTTTTTGTAGTGGTATTTAATATATTAAAATTTATCTTTTGTAACTCAGCTATTGTAATGCTTGAACTTTTGAAAATTTTAATAGTTAAGGGCTTTGTATCTATTATAGAAGTTTGGTCTACTTCTACTGTATTAGTATCAGAAAAATCACTATGAGATAAAAGCGTTTTATATACGTTTGCTGATGTGCTTTCAATTTTGAGTAAATATGTATTTGGATCTGAACTAGGACCCTTAAAATTTGCAGAATCATCCCTAAGTGCAATCTTATCATCAGAGTCTATATACATTTCAACAGAAACATCAATACTCGGAAGTGTGAAATTGGACTTAACTTCTGTAACTGCTGTATCTACATTATTTATCAATTCTTTATAAAGAACATTTACAGAAAATCCTTCATACTGAACTGTTGTATCAAACTCAATTGGAAAATCATCTACTCTTAAATCCTCAATGAATTTTTGAGCTATAAAATCAGACCTATACTGATCATCCGCCATCTTGTTTACACGAATAGAATCTATAAATACATTTAACATAGGCGCTGACATAATTGCAAGGATTGCCATTGCAATCATAATTTCAACTAATGTATACCCTTTTTTATTATTCATGCAATCACCTAATCGTGGCTAACACTTTTAAAGCTGCCCACATTATTTTTTATGATAATCCTAGGAAAAGATTTGTCATCTTCCTCGATATGTGCTTCTATCTTTAAATTAGTTTCGTTATTAATAACCAATGAAGTTGTCGACAAATCTTCCTTTGGAAGCCTAACTTGCGATTTGATTTCTAAATACAATGTATCTCCACTATAGGGAACGAAAACCTCATAAGTGTCTGCGCTAGGATAAGTTTGTAGCATAGTTCCATACTGGAATTTATACTGACCATCTTCCATTTTTAAGTTTAAGTAAGTACTCTCAACAGCACTATTTTCAGCTGTTAAAATGGAATAACTTAAGGGGTAACGCGCCATAGTTGTTGTTGGCGAATCAGAGTTGCTTGGCTTAAGTACCATATAGAAATCTGGATTTATATATGCTTTAGCATCAACTACAGGCTCAACAACTGGTGCTACCACAAGATTACTACTATTGTTTATTATATCAGTTATATTTGTGCTAGTATTGTTGCCAGTAGATTGAATAATGTCTACAAGCGGTTTATATGCAAATGGATCTTCAAGTCCATACTCACCATCATATGGCCAGTTGATTGCTTTTAATATTTCATTATCATAAAAGTATGGAAATGATAATGT
>JBARWW010000443.1:0-3870 GCA_049647005.1 Acidaminobacteraceae bacterium
TGATCTTATTTTCCCAAGAATACTTGCAGAAATTCCTGTAAGTAAAAAAGACATAGTGGAGTTATCTCATGGTGGATTATGTCTTAACTGTGAAGTTTGTCAATATCCAGTTTGCCCTTTAGGCAAGTAGCCATGTTGAAATTTGTGATACTAATTGTATAAATAAGCATAAAACTAGAGCCAAATCTGCTAGATTTTTTAATCTATCAAACTTGGCTCTCTTTATATTTTAATATACATTTCTAATTAATCTTTAAATATTCCACCAAGAATATTACTAGCACTACTTCCACCAGATTCCGCTCTAGTTCCTGCTGAAGCCATTATTCTCTCAGATAATTTCGATATAGGCATACTCTGAATAAATACTTTTCCAGGACCTTCAAGTGTAGCTAAGAAAAGTCCCTCTTTTCCAAACATTGCGTTCTTAAATCCACCAACAAACTTTATATCATATCCAACGCTTTCTTCAAATCCAACAATACAACCCGTATCAACTCTAAGAAGCTCGCCACGATCTAAATCTTTCTCAATAATAGTTCCACCTGCATGTATAAATGCAAGTCCATCACCAGTTAATTTTTGAAGTATAAAGCCCTCACCACCAAAGAATCCTGCACCTAATTTTTTTGTAAATGCAACTTCAATATCAATTCCATTTGCAGAACACAAATAAGAATCTTTTTGACATAAGAATTTTCCGCCATATTTACTTAATTCAAGAGGAATAATCTTACCAGGGTAAGGGGCTGCAAATCCAACTTTAGAAATATTTGATCCTTGATTTAAAAATGTTGTTATAAAGAAACTTTCTCCAGTAAACATTCTCTTAAATCCGCCAAAAAACCCGCCACTTGCAGAGGTTTGCATCTCAATTCCAGTTTCCATATAAGTCATAGCACCAGCCTCAGCACGAACTCCCTCTTTTGGATCTAGTTCAATCTCAACTAGTTGTATGTCATCACCATAAATTTTATATTCAATAATATCTGCCATAATTAGCACCATCCTCCGACTTTTTTATTAATTAACAAATAATATTTCATTTATTATCCATTTTATCACACTTTTTTGATAATAATCTAATAAAAGTATTGAAATATGAACAGTTTTATATGATAATATAGCTATCTCAAAATATATATTCACAATAATTAGATTTTTTTACTATTTGTTTCCTAATAGAAACAAATTTTATTTAAAACTTAGCTATTGTAAATATAATACTTTAATGATAAAATCATTTTTCTAGTCTGGTTATTCGTATTTTTATTTTTTAACATAACTCCTACTATGGTTAATTGCTTATTTAATAAAAAACTTTTAATAGTAATTCTAGTTTAGTTTTATTAATCACAAAAAAATTCAAAGTTGATATGTAAGGGGAGCTGATGGTAGTGAAAGAAATCCTACTAACTGTTACTGCTTTAGAAAAAATTAAAGCAGAACTAAACGAGTTAATAAAAAAAAGAAAAGAAATTAGTGAAGAAATTAAGAAAGCAAGAGGATTTGGCGATTTATCGGAAAACGCTGAGTATCACGCTGCAAGAGAATCTCAGTCATTAAATGAAACTGAAATTCTTAAGCTTAAAGCTTTTCTTGAAAACTATATTTTAGTTGAAGATGAAAATGGTCTTTCAGATGACATTATAACAATGAACTCTGATGTTAAAATTAAGTATGATGGTGATGATGAAGTTGAAAATATCACTATTGTTTCTAAAGTTGAAAGTGATCCAATCGGAGGTTTACTTTCTGTAGAGTCACCTATTGGTGAAGCCTTAATGGGCAAAACAATCGGAGATGTTGTAGAAGTACCTACTCCAGATGGAATTTTCAAAATTGAAGTTCTTTCCGTAACTAAAAAACACAATAAATAAATATATATGAATATTTATTTATACACAAAAGACACATCATTTGATGTGTCTTTCTTTGTTAATCAAGTGATTAACTTTAATCATTCTACTAACATATTTCCCTTTAATAAACAACTATTGCATTAAAATACATTTAATTATATACGCACCTGTCCTATTTTTCCGTAATTTTTAGATATTATACACAATCGTATTGTGCAAGTAAATCTTCAACACTTATATATACGTAAAAAAAACACACTAATGTGTGCTTTAATTTATATATTAAAATACTGGTTTAACTACTCTAATACCAGAAACATCTCTCTCTACTATATTTCTATCATCTCCACAGTAGATGTATCTTTGAATTCTCTCTTCGATTGTTCGCTCACCTTTAACACCAAGCCCAGTGTCATCAATTACTAAAGCATCAAATTCATAGCCTGCTTCGAAACTACCAACCTTTCCAAAAAATTTACCCCCACCCTTTGTTCCAAGGTAGAATGCTTCAGAAATTGTAAGTGGATCATATTTTTTATCCGTCTCAAGCCATTTCATCTTTGAAGCTTGAATAGCCTGACTCATTACGTTTGCTATAGAAACTTTATGACCAGCACCAACATCAGTACCAAGACCAACATTCACACCCATCTCCATGAATTTTCTAGCAGGCATGATTCCACTTGATAAGTTATAATTTGCATTTGGACAATGTGCTGCAAAAGTACCACTTTCACTCATAACTTCGATTTCTTTATCTGTATTATGTACACAATGAGCAAGTACAGTCTTTGAATTTATAAGGTTACTACTTTCATATACATCAATATAATCTCTTGCATCTGGATGTAACTCCTTAACCCACTCAACTTCGCCAGTATTTTCAGATATATGAGTCTGAATCCTAGCATCATATTTCTTAGCTAAATCACCAAGTCCATTCATAAGTTCAATAGTACAAGTTGGTACAAATCTTGGAGTTACAATTGGTTTTACTAATTTATATTTATTTGAATATTCTTTCAAAATTTCTTCTGTCTCAATTAAGGATTGTTTTGTATCTTCGATTAAAAAGTCAGGACTATTTCTATCCATGTTTACCTTACCAACAAATGCACCTAAACCAGCCTTGTTTAGCATATCCATAAGTAAAATACTAGCTTCTTTATGAAGAGAACTAAAGAATACAATTCTTGTTGTACCTTGTCTCCAAACATTTTCTATAACACTTGCAAACACTTCTTTAGCATAATCAATATCAGCAAATTTTGCTTCCTCTGGGAATGTGTAATCCGTTAACCAAGGTAGCAGCTCCTTATCAAGCCCAAGACCTAAGTTTGGAAACTGTGGTGCATGAAAATGAAGATCCACAAAGCCAGGGATTATCATTTTGTCGCCATAATCAACAATATCATCAAGCTTTATATCATTGATGTTTTCACAGATATCTTTTACAATACCGTCCTCTATAATTACGTAGCTGTTCTTAGAAATTTCTAATTTTCCAGGATTTTTAGTATAAACTATATGCCCTTTATAAGCTGTAATCACAATATCAACTCCTCTTTTATAAATGTACTAACATAAATTTTGAAATACATTTTCGCATATTTCGTCCAATTACCATTTTAACAGATAACAAAAAATTAGACAAAATATTTAGAGTTAACTTCTATTAGTACTTGTTAAAAGTACACAATACTATTTTGTGAGATTTTTTGCTTTCCCTGTACAAGCTGTCATTGCATTTATAATAGTTCCCCTAAAAGCATTTTCCTCTAACACCTTAATAGCTTCAATAGTTGTTCCACCTGGAGAAGTAACCATGTCTTTTAACTGTCCTGGATGCTTTCCAGTTTCAAGCACCATTTTAGCTGCGCCAAGCACTGCTTGAGCTGCAAACTTATAAGCCTTGTCTCTTGGCATTCCATCAAGAACTGCTCCATCTGAGAGTGCTTCTATAAACATAAACACATATGCTGGTGAAGATCCACTTACTGCGGGTATT
>JBARWW010000444.1:0-2551 GCA_049647005.1 Acidaminobacteraceae bacterium
GGTGTTGAGCGTGCTAGTATGAGTGTTATAGAAATAGATAAAGATGCTTTGTTTTTATCACTTCAAGGAAAACGTATGACAACAAAAGCAATTAGAATGTTAGTTAAGAAGTATACTTCTATTCCACTAGGTACTACTAGAAAAGAAGGCTTTAGTCCTCACAAACTTAGAGCAACTGCAGCATCTTCTTTAATAGAATATGGATTTTCTATATACGATGTTCAGAATTTGCTAGATCATGATAATGTAACAACGACACAGCTCTACGCAGCTCATAAAAAGAATGTTAAACGCGATATTGTTAAAAACTATGAATTATCTGATGAAATAGAAAATGGTTATGTGAAGAAATGATCAACTAAGGAAAACTGATAGCCTTACACAGCGTCTCTTATTTTTGAAAAATTATCTATAGTAAAAAATCCCGACTTCTAGATATGAATCTTGACGTCGGGATTTTTTATAAGGTTTGGTAAAGATAGTTTTATATTTATGGAGTGGGGACACTCTCGTAAATAGCGATTTAGTTCAGTCTGTGAATATTAATCTAAACTCTAAATTATAGCACAAATACCTAATTACTTTTTCTTACTGAATATGCTACTTCAGAAATTAAAAAGTTAAGTCTTAAATTTCTGATGGAATCAGAATTTGATCACCAGGATAAATTAGGTTGCTGTTTATTTGATTTTCTAAATTTATGTAATGAATAATTTTTCGTATATCTTTTTGATTTTCAAAATACTTATAATTAAATTCTGATGCTATAGACCAAATTGTGTCACCTGAAGCAACTGTTATCTGAACATACTGTTTTGGAGAATTTGAATCAGCAAATGCTAATGATATAAAAAGAGTAGAACATAATACCAATATTAAAAACATGCTTGTGAAAAATCTTCTTCTATTAACTACCTTCAATTTTCTGCTAGTGTTTGTCTTCTTAGTTTTCATAAATATAACCCCCTACGCATTAAGAACGTTTGTTCGATTCCTTAATCCTATTATAGACGAACAAACGTTCTTTGTAAATACAAAAACGAACAAATGTTTGATTTTTTATTTTCGCTATGTTATAATTAAGTCAAATTAAGGGTTATAGGGTTTTAAATATTAAAACTTTTTTAGCTTTGAGGACTTAATATCAAATAATTTAAATAGATTGAGGTGTGTATATGTATTCTGACTTATCAAAACAACAACTTGCAATATTCAATTTCATAAAATCTGAAGTTAAGAAAAAAGGTTATCCACCATCAGTTAGAGAGATTTGTAACGCTGTGGGACTTAAATCTACTTCTACTGTTCATGGGCATATGACTAAACTTGAAAGCAAAGGATATATAAGAAGAGATTCAACTAAACCAAGAGCAATTGAATTGCTTGTTCAAGACCAAGAAGATTCATTAGAGTTTAATCCAGATACTACTTACGTTCCTGTTATAGGAAGTGTAACTGCTGGACAACCTATTTTGGCAGTTGAAAACATAGAAGAAAGATTCCCATTACCCGCTGAATATGTTGCTAATGGCGATTACTTCATGCTTAAAGTAAGTGGTGATAGTATGATCGAAGCTGGTATATTTGATAAAGACTTCGTTATAGTTAAACAACAAAGTAGCGCTTTAAATGGAGAAGTTGTCATAGCTATGATTGATGATTCAGCTACAGTAAAGACTTTCTACAAAGAAGAGTCGCATATCAGACTGCAACCAGAAAACCAAGCACTTGATCCTATAATTGTTGATGATGTTGCTATTCTTGGAATTGTAAAAGGTGTATTTAGAAAAATGTAGACGTAATTATATTATGTCAGCCATTTCTTTTTTACATACATATTAATTGATAATTTTTTTAGAACAGCTTTTATGCTGTTCTTTTTTTATTGATTTACTGATCGGAATTTTTTTGTTAGTCCTATCTATTACTACTATTTACATGTGATATGTAATGCAGTAATTTATATATGATATTTATAAATTCTTACCTCGTTTCATCCCTTCCGTTATAAGAAATATATATAAAACAAAAAAAGTAGCGACTACAATATGTAGCTGCTACTTTGTATTATCGTTACTCTGATTTTCTAATTCTTGTTAGCTTCTAAAACCCTACTTATGTTATCCCAGTTCCATTCCTTGAATTCTTCAAGAATTTTTGGGAAAACTTTGTAGTCTTTAAACTCATCTTTGTCTATCCACTTATATTCATCGTGTTCATCAGATAATAAGATTTTATTACTATCTGCTTTTGCTAAGAAAGTAATACCAACGATATGATCGTTTGTCTTTACATGATCCCAAACACTTACTGGAAACTCGATTATTGCATCTATTGCAACTTCTTCTTTGATTTCTCTAATCAATCCTTCTCTTGGATCTTCAGAAAATTCAAGTCGTCCACCAGGAAATTCCCAGAATCCGTATTCTTTTTGACTAATTTTACTTCGCTTAACTATTAAAAATTTATTGTTATAATATAGTAAAGCTTTTACTGTTACATGAAATGATTTACCTACGATTTTATTTCCACTCATATGATCTCCCTTAGC
>JBARWW010000445.1:0-9459 GCA_049647005.1 Acidaminobacteraceae bacterium
GCTATGTCAAAGAGTACTGTAGACATATTTGAAAAGGCTGTTAATCAAAATTTGCCTACGGAGTAATCTCACCGTAGGCAAATAGTTGGCAATTCAAACATTATTTATAATTTCAAAACTTACAACCGTTCTAACCCCTCTTAAGTAGAGCCACAGTTTCAACATGCGTTGTCTGCGGGAACATATCAACAGGTTGAACTTTTACAAGTTTAAACCCATTCTCACATAAAATCTTAAGGTCTCTTGCAAGTGTAGATGGCTTACATGATACATAAACAACCTTGCTTGGCTTCATTTTGATGATTGTGTTAAGAAGTTCTTCTTCACAACCCTTTCTTGGTGGATCAACTACAACTACGTCAGCTTTAATACCCTTAGCATATAACTCAGGAACTATATCTTCAGCTTTTCCAAGGTGAAATTTAACGTTTTCAATATTGTTAAGTTTAGCATTTGTATTAGCATCTTCTACAGCTTCTTCTACAACTTCAACACCGATAACTTCTTTTGCATGCTTAGCAAGAGAAAGAGAAATTGTTCCAATACCACTATATAAGTCAAATACTCTCTCGTCGCCTTTAAGATCAGCATACTCTAAAGCTTTCTTATATAAGTGACCCGCTTGAAGATTGTTAACTTGGAAGAATGAAAGTGGAGAAATTTCAAATGTTAAATCACCAATCTTATCCGTAATCTTTTCATCACCATAAATACCAACGTTCTTTCTTCCTAAAATTCTATTAGTTTTTTCTTTGTTTACATTAATGATAACAGAAGCAATTCTAACACCTGATTCAAGTAATCTAGCAATTAAAATTTCTTGGCTAGGAAGTTTTCTTCCGTTCATAACGATAACAACCATAACATTACCTGAATCAAATGAGTTTCTGATCATTAGGTGACGCACTAAACCTTTGTGATTTTTCTCTGAGTAAACAGGAATCTTAAATTCGTTTAAGAAGTTTCTAAAGATATCCATAATCAGATCATTATCAGGTTTTTGTAACATACAACTCTTAATGTTTACAACGTCATGCGAGTTTCTCTTGTAGTATCCAACTTTGATACCAGCTTTACTATGCTCAACTGGGTACTGGCTCTTATTACGATAATAATAAGGCTCATCCATACCAATAATTGGCTCTATATCGTAATACTTGAATCCACCAATTCTATCAAGCGCACTCTTAAGCGTATCTTCCTTAATCTTTAACTGCTCAGCATACGCAATAGTTTGTGTTTGACATCCGCCACATCTAAAAAAATCTGGACATGGAGCTTCAACTCTATGCTCTGATGGCTTTATAACTTCCTTAAGACTACCAATTGCGTAGCTCTTCTTTACTTTCATAATAAATGTCTTAACTATATCTCCAGGAATTCCACCCTTAACAAATACAGTAAAACCGTCGATTCTTCCGATGCCTTCGCCGCCATCTCCTAAATCTAAAATTTCAATTTCAATTTCTTGCCCTTTGCTTAATGGTATACTCATACTTTCCTCCATATTCGAACTCTAATTGTAATATATATTTTCGTTTCACTTACAACACATTACTTTTACAATAAATTTATAATGTATCTTCCGAAAACAGTATAACTAATTACAATCCAGAAACAAATTTATGCGGCAAAAGTTAATAATTACAGTAATTTTATTACTTTTCCATGTAAAATTTTGTTATATCAATATTATTTTTTCAAATCAATAGATTATTGTTTAAAAATTGACTATAATATTAGTTAAAGAATTAATTATACTTAACTAATGTATTCTATCAGTTATTCAATTGATTTGAAAGCATTAATTAGTTTGATTTTTTTTCACTTTATATAAATGTTACCGAACAGCTTAGTAATACACATAAAAGGAGATGAAACTTTGTCTAAATTTTTCCTAAATATTTTTTTCATAATAATAATGGGACTTTCTTTAACACTTGCCCCTATAAATATAGATATGTTGGATTTTGAAAATATAAGTTTTGATTTTACTAAATCAAAAACTGGAGATCAAATTCCAGATGATGCAAGTCAGGATATAATATCTGTATTTGAAACTTCTATTCCAACAGGAACATACCTATATAATCCAGGCACAATTGATATAACTATTAAATCTATAGACGATTTATCAATGTACCCAAATGAATTAAAGAACAATTTAACTATTGATATCTTTAAATTCGACTCACTTGTTAAGAGTGTAGCACTTAGTTCTTTAAACAGTGATATAAGTATTTCTACTGATAGTGATGTAAATGTACTCTCTATGTCTATCCCAATTGATAGGCTTACACATAATATAAAAACAGGTCACTACACAATAAAGGTAAGTAGTAACTCTGAGAAGACAAGCATATTTAAAACTCTAGAATATAGTGTTACATATATAGATGACAAAAAATATATTATGGCAACAGATGATGATATGAACAAAACAATTGCTACACTGTATTATCCAGATAAAGATTTTCTATGGTCTGTACCTGTTACACATGAGATTTCTTCTAGAAGGAACTCTCAGATTAGATCTATACTTAATGCAATACTTGAAGGTCCTAAAGCTGATAGTGGGCTAAATGATGGTACGGCAGGTCCATCTATATCAAGCGCATATATTAAAAATGGTGTTCTTACGCTTAAAACAAGCTCAACAAACGTTAAAAAATATGATGAAGATAGTGCATTAGCATCTGCTAGCCTAGATACTATGATTAATTCTTTAGTATCACTTGATAATGTAAATGAACTTAAGTTTTTAGTTAATAATTCTAGTAATGGAACTTACTTTAATGGCAGCAGTATAAAAGATGGTTTCAAAATATTAGATAAATCAAAAGTTTACCTTGGACTTCAAACTACAAATGATTATATTTACTTAGTTCCAATTGCATATGGATCTGTTGATGATATTAAAATCGAAGATATGTTTGAAACCTTAAAGCATGCTAGCATAGCAAATAAATCGAGTGAAGGACTTCTTCAAAGTGTTCCTCAAAATGTTAACTTACTTAATTCTTCATTAGAAGACGACGTTCTTACATTAAATTTATCTAAAGAGTTTTTAAATTCTTATAAATCAAGTGAAGACTACTCATTACTTATGATAGATTCACTAGTATATTCATATACTTCATATGATAAAATCGACTCTGTAAGGATAACCGTAGATGGTAATATTGTAGATGATTTCTTTGGAATAAATATATCGACTCCTATGAGACCTAAATTATATATTAATCCAAGGTTTGATCAGTAGATAATACACGAGTGTATTAATCGATAATAATTAGTTAGATAAATAGAAACTAAAAAAGACTACATATAAGTGATTATATATACTTATATGTAGTCTTTTTTGATTTAGTAAGAAGAGTATAATTGATAAAGTCCTGAGTAGAAGCACTTTAGCTTAGTTTATTAATCCATTTGTGTGATGAACTGTGGCTCTTATATATTTAAAGAGATTTCTTATTCACGCCTCTTCTCATTAAATTTGTAGCTTTAGCCGACAATTATATGTAAAAAAAAAGCTATGGCATTAGCCATAGCTTTTGAGAGTGTAAATTTTTATGGGGGTAAAAATTTTAGTTTGGGGGGATCTCTCTTTTACAATTTTCTTTGTGAGAAGAAAATTTCGTTCTTTATTACTTTATTAGGTTTAGTCTCAATGTTTTTGATTTCTTTTTTCTTTCCTTCAATAGAACATTCGAAACATCTTTGCGTAAATAAATTTTTCATAATACTACCTCCAAGTAGCCTGTTGCTACTTCTGTGTACTGGCAGCTTAAAATCTTGTTGACCCATATCCGAATTGTATATTTCAACATTTGATTTGCTGTCTCTTTCTATGATTTAATAATACCACAATACAATACAAAAATGTATCCAAAAGAAACCATTTTTTGCAATTAAATTCATGCGCTTATTTGCAACATATATACAAAACTTTCGCCTTTTGATAAGCACTTTATAGTGTTTTCAACGCATTTATTGTAAAAACACTACACTTGTACGAACTATATAGCATTTGCAAGCCATTGATGTTATTTTGTATAAATTTTATAGTAAAAGTCATTTTAAAGGACTTTTGTCTTGTGATTGTAATCCCTGTTTTTTCAGAAAACTATATCAATTTCTGCAATTATTCGCCCTACATGCTTTTAGATTTTTACAATTATATCACCAATATCAAAAGCTTTTGAATTTGCAGATGTTTCTATCACACCATAGGCATTTGCTATATATTTTCCGATTTTATTTGGACTAATATTTTCGTCGATTTTTATAATCATCATATTTTTATCAAAATAGTAAACATCTATAGGTATTTTCATGAAAAACGTATGAATTTGTTTGCACTTAAAAAATATCATTGCCTTTGCGACCTCATTTTTAAACATCAGCCCTTTAAGTTTTGTGAAAAAAGTATCTGCAACAGTAAAATCTATTTCTTCTATTTCTTCTATTTCTAATGAAGCTAAATTATTTGGATTCTTCTTTTTTATCATGTATTTCATAAGAACCTCCATCTGCTAAGGAATTTTAACAATAGTTACTTAGATACTTTTAGAATATCTCTGACATACTTATTAGTACTGGTGCAAGTAGAAGTACAAATATCGTTGGGAATATAAATAGTATAATTGGAAAAAGCAACTTTATAGGTGCTTTTAAAGATTTTTCGCGAGCACGCTGTCTTCTTTTTTCTCTTAGCTGCTTTGCTTGAATTCTAAGTATATTACTTACTGACACTCCAAGCTCATCTGCCTGTATAATGGAACCAAGCAGTGTAGTCATATCTGCTACGTTACATCTAGCACTCATTTCTCTCATAGCATCTTTTCTTTGTTTTCCCATTCTAACTTCTTTAAGCATGATAGCAAATTCCTCAGTTACAGGAGAATGAATAGCCTTTATAACTCTATCGATGGCTCCATCAAAGGAAAGTCCTGCCTCAACACTAACAGTTACTAAATCCATTACATCTGGTAGATCTTTAGTTATCTGCTTTTTGCGATTAGTTATCTTTGATTTTATAAGAAGTGACATAATTAGATTTATAATTAATATAAATACTAACATTAGTAACACTAAACTTCCAATTCCTACTTCAAGCGATGCAAATAAACCTACAAATAGTACTGGGAATATAAGTCCAACCAATACTCTAAGCCAAATCCATCTCGAAGGAGTAAAGCTTTTATTTAAACCAGATCTTTTAAGGTTTGTATTAATCCTATCTTTTGTACCTGATGGACTAATTCTTAAAACTGTCTTGTATAAAGATTCACTGCTACTTGCTATAAATTTACCCATCACGTTTTCATTTTTTAAAACTTCTACGTTTTCATCATTGATTGTTTCTACATATTTAAGTCTATCTCGTTTGTTTTTATCCTTTATAACTAGTTTTACTAGAAGTCTATTTATTATAAGTAGGAATACTAAAAACGCCATTAAAGTTATAATAATTTTCATCATTCCCACTCCTTTTCTAGTAATTTTAGTAATCTAAAGTACTTGCTAATAATCATTTTAAAAATCAATTTTTATAATCTTAGATATTAGAAAAACACCGATTACTTCATTTACAAATGCTACCCCTAGAGCTATACGACCAGGTGTAGTTGTAAATAGAACCATCATGTATTCTTTGTTAGCAAAGTATAATATAAGTCCAAGTACAAGCGGCATAACACCAACTATAATACCTGACATTTTCCCTTGCGCTGTAAGTGTTTTAACTTCACCCTGTATTGTTATTCTTTCTCTTATGGTTTCAGATATATTATCTAATATTTCTGATAAATTACCACCGGTTTCACGCTGTATTAGTATAGCTGTTATCATAAGTTCTAGGTCTTCAGAGTCTATTCTTTTTGTCATGTTTTGAAGGGCTAGATTAGAGTCTATACCAAAACTCATTTCTTTTAAAAGAAGTCCAAACTCTTTTGATACAGGATACGGCATCTCTCTTGATACAGATCCAACAGCTTGTAAAAAACTATAACCAGCTTTTATCGAATTTGAGAATATACTTATTGAATCACCAAGTTGACTAGCAAAAAGTTTATTCCTTATTTTTATCTTTCTTTTTAAATAAATCGAAGGTGTTTTTATGCCTATCACTAGCAATATCAATGATAAAAGAATGCTTGATGAGCTTAGAGTCATCACTTTTATAATCCCAGCTGACAAAGCAAGCATAATAGTAATTATTATAAGCTTAGCTATAATTAATTCTTCAACTTCTATATTTACATCTGATTTATTGATTAACTCCTGTGATTTAGATATCTTCTCTGTGAACTCTCTCTTATTTCTATTCCTTTTTATCTTTGATCTAAACTTTGCTCTAAGTTTTACATTCTCGCCTATATCATAATCATATTCATCTATATCTAGTCTTTCTTTTGGGTTTTTTACCTTTTTTCTAAATATAAATGAAAACATTATCATCGTTATAAATAAAAATACTATTATAGAAATTAAAAGTGCACTATTCATCTAATCACCTCCGACTTAAATCAACTTATAATTATATGCATTTGTTTTTTTATTTCCAAACAAGTGATTTATCTATTTCTAAATAAATCATCTGGTACATCTATACCTTTTTTCTCAAGTTCTTCTACTATTTTAGGTTTAATACCAGAGAATTTAAATCCTCCAATTACCTTTCCGTTTGAATCTATACCAGTCTGAATATAAGAAAAGACTTCCTGCATAATGATAACCTCTCCTTCAAGACCGTGAACCTCGGTAATGTGTGTTATACGTCTACTACCATCTTGCATCCTAGTTTGTTGAATTATAAGGTCGATCGCTGATGCAACTTGATTTCTAATCGCTTTTATAGGTAAATTCATACCTGACATAAGAACCATCGTCTCAAGTCTTGATAACATATCTCTTGGTGAATTAGCGTGACCTGTTGTAAGCGATCCATCATGGCCTGTATTCATAGCCTGGAGCATATCAAGTGCTTCACCACTTCTAACTTCACCAACAACTATTCTATCGGGTCTCATTCTAAGACTATTTTTAACCAAATCCCTTATGGTAATTTGACCCTTTCCATCTATATTTGCTGGCCTAGTTTCTAGTCTTACTACGTGAGCTTGAGATAGTTTAAGTTCTGCTGCGTCTTCTATAGTGACTATGCGTTCATCCTCTGGTATAAAAGAAGAAAGTACATTTAGCGTAGTCGTTTTACCACTACCAGTACCACCAGAAACTATAACGTTCATACGCCCCTCTATACAAAGCTGTATAAAACTCGCCATTTTTTCGCTTAGAGTACCAAATCGAACTAGATCTTCTATGGTAAATGGATCTTCAGAAAACTTTCTAATAGTTATAACGGGTCCATCAAGTGCAAGTGGCGGAATAATAGCATTTACTCTCGAGCCATCCGGAAGTCTTGCATCTACCATAGGTGATGATTCATCTATACGTCTACCAATAGGAGCAACTATCTTTTTTATTACATGAAGTACATGTTTATTGTCTTTAAAAGTAACTCCACTAAGAACTAATTTACCATTTTTCTCTATATAGACTTGATCTGGACCATTAACCATAATTTCCGATATCTCTTCATCTTTTAGAAGTGAGGTTATTGGTCCAAAACCAACAATTTCATCCATTATTTCTTCAAGTACTTTTTCTTTATCACTTGATAGTATATTTAGACTTTCTTTTTGGATATTTTCTTCTATTAACTTTTTTATAGGATCTATATGTTTACCTAGATCTGATGAAAGTTCACCAAAGTCTATATCTAGGTCATCAATTACTTGATTTTGAATTTTCTTTTTAATTTCAAAATATGGATCTTCTATTTTTTTTATAGTCTTCTTTTCAGTGATTTTTTTTAAGTTTCCATTTTCAAGTCTAGATTTTAGTGACATAAGATCACTCCTTATACATCTTCACAAATTTTTCAAGCGACTTATACATTTTTGATTTCATGATTTTACTTTCTGATGCAATCATCTCACCTGTAAGTACTGAATCACAAACTGTCTTTTGATCGTATGGCAATGAGTAATATATATTTTTAGAAATTATCTTTCTTATCTCATTATTTTCAAGGCCTTTGTATATGCCTTGTTGATTTATAATTATCCTAACTTTATCATCTCTGTAGCTAAGTGAATCTAAAACCTCAAGCCCTACCTTAGTATTTTTTATAGATAATAAATCAGGAGTTGATACATAATATATATAATCTGATACATCTAGCGACATAAGTGTTGTTTCATTAAAGTCATTGCTAAGATCTACAACTATATGCTTATAGTACTTTTTAAGTTCAATCAGTATCGTTTCTATATCTTTACTCCTTACCATCTCAGCGTACTCTGGCGATGATGGCGATAGCATAACATCTAAATTATTCGAATAATTATATACATGTTTATTTATTTTTTTTATATCAATTTCTCCATCTTCCTCTACTAAAGTAAAAGAATTTAACCTTAATTTAGTATCAAACAGAAGTCCTATATCGCCAAATAGTAAATCGAAATCTACAAGTATAACTTTCTCACTCTGTACTTTTGACATAAATAATGCGTAGTTTGAAGCTATTATTGATTTGCCAACTCCACCTTTAGAACTATAAAAAGATGTAATTTTACCATCTACAATTTTTGCTTTAATTTCCATATCAATTGGCTTTACACGTTCTTTTTCTTTTTCATATGCACTTATAATTGTTTGATTTAATATTTCAAGATTAAATGGTTTTATAATATACTCTCTAGCACCTGATAACATGGCTTTTTTAAGATATTCTGCTTCTCTTTGAACTGACATAATTACAACTACTATTTCGGGATACTTCTTGCTTATTTCCTCTGTTGTTTCTAGACCATTTCCATTTGGCATATTGATATCCATAAGTATTACATCGGGTTTTACTTGTCTTAGTTTCTCAAGTGTTTCTTTTCCACTTGCAGCTTCTCCTACTATTTCAAATCGATCATTAAATTCTATATACCGCTTTACAAGCGCTCTTGTGTCTTCACTATCATCTACTATAAACATCTTAATGTTGTCCACGTTATCACCTCCTACTTTTGAATCTATATCATCTCTTGATTCCTTAAAACTTATTTTTAAAATACGCTTTCAAATTTCTTATTATTCTACTATTTTAGGAATTATAAGTTTTTTTCCTGTAACTATATGACTTGCATTCTTTATATTATTTGCTTTAATTATAAGCGTGTATTTTGAAGCGTCACCGTAAACCTCTCTTGCAATTTTTATAAGTGTATCTCCACTCTTAACTATATAAAAGCTTTCTTTTTCCTGGGAAACCACAATATCAGAATTTGTTTTTTCTACATCCACTTTTACATCTAAAAACGAATTATCTACGTCTGTTGAACTCTTTTCTCTATTTAATATACTTATATCATTTATAGTTGGATACTCTGTTTC
>JBARWW010000446.1:0-2882 GCA_049647005.1 Acidaminobacteraceae bacterium
TGATATAACTTATAGTATTTACCGCGTTTTTTAAGAAGCGAGTCATGTGTACCATCTTCAACTACCACACCACTTTCAACGACTAAGATACGATCTGCATTTTTTATAGTAGACAGTCTATGTGCAATCACAAAACTTGTTCTACCATCTAAAACTTTCTCAACCGCCTTTTGTATCTTTGCCTCTGTCTCAGTGTCTATAGAAGATGTTGCTTCATCTAAAATAAATATAGATGGATTAGCTATTATTGCACGAGCAAATGATAATAGCTGTTTTTGGCCTGTTGAAAGATTTGATCCTCCCTCGCCAACCTCTGATTCATATCCATTTTCTAGATTTTCTATAAATTCATGAGCATTTACTAATTTACAAACTTCAACAACTTCTTCAAAGCTTGATTGAGTACGACCATACCTTATATTATCAAGAATGCTTCCACTAAATAAATGAGGGGATTGGAGTACATAACCCAAATTACTATGTATATAGTGAGTTGATAGGTCTTTATAATCAGTTCCATCAATATATATACGACCTTTTGTAGGTTCATAAAATCTACAGGCTAAATTTACTATAGTACTTTTACCAGATCCAGTTTCACCAACTAGAGCTACAGTATGCCCCGCTTGTATTTTAAGATTCAATGTTTTAAGAACTGCTTCACCTTTATTGTACTCAAACTCAACATTTTCAAATATAATATCACCTTTTATTCTAGCAAGCTCGTCATTTGGATTTGAAAACGTCCCGTACAATTTAATAGATTCTTTAGAATCAACAACATCAATATCCATTTCGATTAGCGAAAGTACTCTTTCAAGCGCAGCTTGCGCACTAAGCATCTCCGCAAATATCCGAGAAAGTTCACGAACAGGTTCAAAAAACTGAATCACGTAATTTATAAAGAGTACAAGCGTACCAAAGGAAATAGCACCACTTATAACATTAAGACCACCAAAGTTCAGTGCTAAAACACTACCAATACTAGCTACAAATAATATAATTGGTAGGTAAAGTGAGTTAACTATAGCTGCTCTAATAGATGTTTCACGCATATCATTTGATAACTCTTCAAATTCAATGCTATTTTGTTCTTCGCGAACTAGCGTCTTTGATGTCTTAGCTCCTACAATTCCTTCATTGAAACTACTTGTTATCTTTGAATTAAGTCTTCTAACATTTCTTTGTTCTTTCAATATTTTCTTCTGGAAATATATGCTAACATATATCAGTACAGGTATAACTGAAAATGTTATAAGAGCAAGTTTCAAATTTATAATTGCCATAACAATTATAATTCCAATCATCATAGCCATACCCCAGAAGAAATCTACAAGTCCCCATGCAATTGACATGCCTATTTTTGCTATATCAGATGTCGTTCTAGCCATAATCCATCCAGTTGCATTCTTATCAAAATAACTAAGAGATAATTTTTGTAATTTGTTAAAAGAAAGATCTCTTAACCTATGAACTATAAGAAGTTCTACTTTACCAGCTATACTTATAAATACATATATTGTTACAGATAACATAAGCGACATAATAATATAAATTACAATAAATTGATTTAAGCCACTTATAGTTCCTGGAATTATAAATGTATCAATTGCATACTTAGCCATATATGGTACAGCAACATCTATGGATGCAATAAATAGCATACAAAATACTATCTGTATAAATTGTTTGTTAAATACTTTTAAGTATTTGTAAGTTTTTTTCCATATTTCAAGATCATATTTTCTTTCCTCTACTATTTCTTTTTCCATACTATCCCCTCTTTTGTATACACACTTATAATCAGCTATCTATTAACTCGCTGAGTTTTGTATATTCCAGATATTTTTGTATAGTTCATTAGTTTTGATTAAATTAGAGTGTGTATCAAGTCCTGATATTTCACCATTTTCAAGAACTAAAATTTTATCACAATCCATAATTGACGATATTCTATGCGATATAATAATGGTTGAAACATCCGACATCTTTTCTTTTAACTGTTTTCTAATTAATCTATCTGTCTCAGTATCTACTGCCGAGAGTGAGTCATCAAATATAAGTATAGGATTATGATTAATAACATTTCTTGCTATCGCAACACGTTGCCTCTGGCCTCCTGAGAGCGAAACACCTTTTTCACCTACAAGAGTTTTATAACCTTTATCAAATCCAATTATATTTGAGTGGACAGCTGAAGTTTTTGCAGCTTCTATTACATCATGCATGGTGTAATTTTCGTTTGATATTTTAATATTTTCCTTAATTGTCTTTGTATATAAAAATGGTTCTTGTAAGACTAAATCAATCTTAGATCGTAACCATTTTTTATTTATTTCTTTAATATTTACTCCATCAATCAATATATTACCAGATGTTGATTCATATAACCTTGCAATTAGGTGAATTAGTGATGTTTTACCAGATCCAGTTGGGCCTATAATTCCAAACGACATACCTTTATCTATCTTGAAGCTAATATCTTTTAGAACATCTTTTTTCCCATCATAAGCAAAACTTACATTTTTAAATTCAATTTCACCACAAACTTCAGATTTTATTCCTTCTCCATCTTCATCTAACTCTTCTACTAGGATTTCATTTATACGCTCAACCGCAACTAGTGCCTTGCCTAGATCTGATAAAACTCGTCCAAATTGTCTAACTGGCCAAAGTAGTAGAGATTCATAGCTTATAAATGCAACTAAAGTTCCGAGTGATATATCTCCATTTACCGCACCTATAGTACCGAAAAACAATACTAAAACAACTTGGAAGTAGCATAGTATATCTGAGATTGACCAATACATTGCAAACATCTTTATAAGGCCATATGTTTTTTCATAATATTCATCATTATCTTTTTCAAACTTTTCAATTTC
>JBARWW010000447.1:0-1796 GCA_049647005.1 Acidaminobacteraceae bacterium
GTTCTAAAAGAAATAAAACCTAGTTCTTTTAGAGCTGCGAAAAAATTATCTAAAAAGCCTTCGAGGTCTATGTTAAGTGAACTAAAGGAAATAAGTAAGTATAAATCGATACTTATATTTAATCTGATAGTTACATCCATATATACTATAGGAATGTTATCTGCTTACTACGCTGCTATTAGTATTCCAACTCATAGATTATCAATAGCAGGCTTTTCTGGAAGTATTAATAGTGTAGCATCTCTTATCTTACTTCTGATCTTAGAGCCTAAAATCGCAATGATAACTGATAAGGCGTATAAAGGTGAAGTTGAGTATAGTGATTTAAAACTTATAGTGCTTTTACTCGTACTTTCTAAGTTGCTTGGAACATTACTTGCACAAATTTTATTCATTCCAGCATCGGAGTGGATTCTTATGGTATTTAGATTTTTAGTAAGTTAAATTATGTTAATTTTAAAAAAAGCTACTACAATAGTGGCTTTTTTAATACCCATTATTGTATAATTAGACTGGATATATATAATTGTATCAATATAAAGCAAAAGTAGGGAGAGTTAAACTTGAAAACCTTAAATAAATTCATGAAAAGAACATTCGATATAGTCATGTCATCACTACTTTTAATATTATTTTCACCCATATTTTTAATACTAAATAGAAAAATAAAACAAAACTTAGGTTGTCCAGTTTTATTTAAACAAGATAGACCGGGACTTAAGGGAAAAGTTTTTACTATGTATAAGTACAGATCTATGAAAGATGCTGTAGATAAAGAGGGTAATGCGCTTCCTGATGAAGAGAGGCTATGTGAATTTGGTAAGAAACTTAGATCATCTAGTCTAGATGAATTACCAGGACTTATAAATGTACTAAAAGGTGAGATGAGCTTTGTTGGTCCAAGACCTCTACTTGTTGAGTATCTTGACTATTATAATAAAGAGGAAGCTAGACGTCACCAAGTTAAGCCTGGAATAACTGGATGGGCTCAGGTTAATGGTCGTAATGCGATTTCTTGGGAGCAAAAGTTTTCTTATGACCTATGGTATGTAGATCATAACAATATATTTTTAGATATAAAGATTCTATTTATGACTGTATTTAAAGTTTTGGGGAAAGATGGTATTTCTCAAGATGGCAATGTAACTATGGAGAAGTTTAGAGGAAGCGGTGATAATGAGTGAAGAAAGATATATACATAATCGGTGCAGGTGGTGTAGGAAGTGAAACCGTTCAACTTATAAAGGATATAAATAAAGTTAATTATACTTGGAATTTATGTGGATTTTTAGATGAAAATCAGTCTTTAAAAGGAAATTTAATCTGTGATGTAGAAGTGATTGGTTTTATAAATGAACTTAAATTAAAGTATAAGAAAAATGATGAAATCAATTTTGTGTGTTCTGTGTCAAATCCAAGGGTTAAGAAAATTTTAATAGATAAATTGATTCTTGCCTTTCCAAATGCAGTATTTCCTACACTAATTCACCCGACTTCTAAAGTGTTTGATTATACTAGTCTTGGCAAGGGTGTAATCATACAAGCTAATGTTATAGTATCAACTAATTGTGTGATTGGTGACTATGTTCAGATAAACCCTCAGTGTGGTATTGGACATGATTGTACTATAAAAGATTATTCATCACTTTACTGGAATGTTAACTTATCAGGTCATGTAACTATAGAAAAAAATGTTCTTATGGGAAGTAAGTCTAGTGTTATACAGTCAAAGGTAATAGGTGAAGGATCGACTGTAGGTATGGCTTCTCTTGTCTTGAATGATGTAGGACCAGGTC
>JBARWW010000448.1:0-6455 GCA_049647005.1 Acidaminobacteraceae bacterium
GAAAATATGTTATTCTATTATAGTGCAATGTTTAAGGAATGCAGAAAAAGCTCATAATTAGGAAATTGCTTGAGCAGATAGTAGGCTTTCAAGCCGTTTGAATTATCATAAAATTTCGAAAACAAGAACATTTGTTTTTGAATATATACATAGGTTAATTTCAAGTGACTATATAGTTAAAGATAGTTTTTAAGTATAGATAAATGATCATAGATTTTACTATTAAAATGCCTTATATGGCCTAAGATACTTATAAATGAATCTATATAAGGGAAAATAACCTAATTTAATGTTAATAAAAATTAACCTTTTAGATTTTGATTGTTACTTAATAGATATATGTTAACGAATTTAAATAATTTAACTAGCGGAAAATGAAATTGATAATATATATAATTTGTTAATAAGGTGATATAATAAGAAAAATTTCGACACTTTGTTAAAAAAGTATTAAATATAAACTTTCAATTAGGCGAATATTCCGACAATTGCAGATGGGGGTATATATGAGTAAAAGTAATTTTAAGATTTATGCAAACTTGGCTCTTATTAGCCAGATTGGAATAATGACTGCACTTCCCATTGTTGGTGGGGTATATATAGGAAAGTATCTCGATGAGAAGTTTGGAAGCAATGGCCTTATACTTCTTGTATTTATAGTATTTGGAGTCGTAAGCTCTTTTTATCAAATGATAAGATTTACAATAAAGAAGAGTCAAAGGGATGTTAAACAAAATGAAAAAGAGAGAAAAGAGCGAAACGAAAGAAAGGATGAATAATATGGACGTAGTTAATAAGCTTCAAAAGGAAATTGCTAAGTTTACAATTATATTATTTTTGTTAGTTTCTTTAGCATCATACATATTATTAAAAACTCCGATTACTTTTATAATAGGACTTTTATTTGGAACCTTAATAGGTGTTTTAAATTTCGTAGAATTAGCTAAAACTTTAAAAAAGGCTGTAACATTAAGTCCGCAAGGTGCTAGTATGTACGCAGCAAGACAGTATTTTATTAGGTTTATTTTAACAGCAGTAGTTTTATATGTTTCGGTAACTACAGATCATATAAACATTATTGGCACAATAACAGGGTTATTATTGATAAAGGTGGTAATATTAGCCACTAATTTATTTAATGATAGAGAATATTTTAAAAATATTTTTAGAAAGGAGGAATAATATTGGGAACTGAAGGTTTTGGACCACGCGTCGTCTTTGAACTAGGTGGAATTACTATAACTGAGACAGTTACGGTAACTTGGTTTATAATGGCGCTACTCGTTTTATGTGCGTACGTTGCTGGAAGAAATCTAAAAAAAGTGCCTTCTGGTATGCAAGTTGCAACAGAAGCTGTTGTTGGTGGAATTAATGGACTTACAAAACAGACAATGGGAGAACAGAATATAGGTTTTGCACCTTATGTAGGTACATTACTTTTATTTATTGGTATTTCTAACATTGCTGGTTTATTTGGACTTAGACCCCCTACTGCAGATGTGAACACAACGTTTGGACTTTCTATAATGACTTTCTTGATGATCCATGGCTTTGGTATGAAAAACAAAGGTGTGTTTGGTTATTTAAAAGGATTTTTAGAGCCATTCCCTGCATTATTACCACTGAATTTAATGGGTGAGCTTGCTACTCCTGTCTCACTTGCTTTCCGTCTTTTCGGAAACATAGTTGGTGGTTTAATCATCATGAATCTTCTTTATGGAGCTCTTGGTGGATTAACAACATCGCTAGTAGGCATCAATGTGCCGTTCCTGCAAGTCGGTGTACCTGCCGCGTTACATATCTACTTTGATCTGTTCGCAGGATTACTTCAGTCATTTATATTTACAATGCTGACGATGGTATTTGTGTCTATCGCAATGGACTAGAGAAAACGAATGGGGTGAATAAATGGAATCAACCAATTTTATAGTGATGTTCTTTGAGTGGTTGATGAGCTTCGACAGACAGACTCTTATTTTATCTGCTTCTGCCATTGGTGCTGGACTTGCTATGATTGCAGGTATAGGACCTGGAATTGGACAAGGTTTTGCCGCTGGAAAAGGCGCTGAAGCTGCAGCAAGAAATCCTAAAAATGCTAAACAATCTACAATGGTTATGCTACTTGGAGCAGCGGTTGCTGAGACATCTGGTATATTAGCATTAGTAATATCACTGATCTTACTATATGGTAATCCACTAATTAACACAGAAGGTTCTGCTATTATATTAGTAGCTTCTGCATTAGGTGCTGGACTATCGATGATCGCTGGTATAGGACCTGGAATTGGTCAAGGGTATGCAGCTGGAAAAGGAACTGAGGCAGTTGGTAAAAGACCACAATATCAATCTATGATTATTAGAACGATGTTCTTAGGTCAAGCTGTTGCTCAAACTACTGGAATTTACGCATTAATTGTTTCGCTTATATTGATGTTTGCAAATCCATTAGTTAAATTACTGTAGTAACATTAAAAAGTTGAGTAAAAATGTATGTGATTTAAATTACAAATAAATTTTGAAATTTTAAGGAGGAACTTATTATGGAACAAATTATTACTGGTAAAGCGTTAGTACTTGCAGCTTCTGCTATTGGTGCAGGACTTGCAATGATCGCAGGTATAGGACCTGGTATTGGACAGGGATATGCTGCTGGTAAAGGTGCTGAGGGTGTTGGAAGACAACCAGAAGCTCAGGGAGATATCGTTAGAACAATGTTACTTGGAGCAGCTGTTGCTGAGACAACTGGTATTTATGGTCTTATCATCGCTCTTATTCTTTTATTTGCTAACCCACTAGTAGGTCTTTTAGCATAATTATAACGGGATAGTTTAATAACTGGTAAAGGAGGCGCAAACAATGGTTTTAGGTGCACTTGCAGCTGAATTGAGACTGGGATTAGTTGAGCCTGGTTGGACTTTTGTATTTCAAATTGCCAACACATTGATTCTATTTTTACTACTTAAAAAGTTTCTTTTTAAGCCAGTAACAGAGTTTATGGCAAAACGTGAAGCTGAAGTTGCTGGCGAATATGAAAGTATTGCCGCTAAACAAATGGAAGCTGATAATATTAAAGAAGAATACAAAGAAAAATTAGCTAAGTCACAAGCTGAAGGTAGAGAAATCGTTAAAGTTTCTACTGCAAAGGCTGAGACGAGAGCTAGTGAAATTGTTAAAAATGCTAACGCAGAAATTGTTGAACTTAAGCATAAAGCGCAGAAGGATATCGCGAGAGAACAAGTTAAAGCTATTAATGCTTTAAAAGACGATATTGCTGATATGGCAATGCTTACAGCAGCAAAAGTTATTGAAAAAGATATTGACGCGAGTAGCCACAAAGTGTTAATAGATAAATTTATAAGTGAGGTAGGAGATACGAAATGGCAAAATTAGTATCAAAAACTTACTCTGAATCATTATTTGAAGTGGCGGTTGAAGAAAATATTCTTGATAAGACTATAGAAGATATGTTACTTATCAAAGAATCTTTCGAGACATATCCCAAATTATATGAGCTATTTAGATCTCCACAAATTTCTTCGATAGAGCGTAAAGCTATGCTGAGTGAAGTCTTTGGACCTAAAGTATCTACTGAAGTTTTAAGCTTCTTAAAAATCTTAGTTGATAAAGGTAGATGTAGTGAGATATTTGGAATTAATGATTCATTTATGAGCTTAAGTGATAAACATAACGGAATTATTCATGTAGTTGCTAAAACTGCAATAGCTATGGATGAAAAAGAAATTGATGCTTTAAAAGCAAAACTTAGTTCAGACATGAATTGTACAATAGAAATTATCAATGAAATCAATCCTGAAATAATGGGCGGTCTTACACTTAAGATTGGCGATAAAGTTATTGATGGGTCGGTTAAGAAAAAGCTAAATGATATTAGAGATGAGTTAGCGCAGATAATAGTATAGAAGTTGTGTAACTACTAGCTAAATAATTATATGCTACTTGAATTTTTAAGGCTTTTTTAATACGAATTTATACTGATAGGAGTGATTTAGGACATGAATCTTAGACCAGAAGAAATCAGCTCGGTAATAAAAGAGCAGATCAAAAAATACGAATCTAAGCTTCAAGTCGAAGATACTGGTACTGTAATTCAAGTAGGTGATGGAATCGCAAGAATCCACGGCCTTGAAAAATGTATGGCAGGAGAATTACTTGAATTCCCTGGCAACGTAAACGGTATGGTTCTTAACCTTGAAGAGGAAACTGTTGGTGCTGTATTATTTGGTTCAGATACATTTATTAGAGAAGGCGATACTGTTAAGAGAACAGAAAAAGTTGTTCAGGTTCCTGTAGGAGAAGCTATGCTTGGTCGTGTAGTTAATGCTCTTGGAGAAGCTATTGATGGTAAAGGCCCTATTAAGGCTGATAAATTTAGACCAATTGAGACAATTGCACCAGGTGTTATAACGAGAAAATCGGTTGATCAGCCATTGCAAACAGGAATCAAAGCTATCGATGCTATGATACCAGTTGGTAAAGGTCAGAGAGAACTTATAATTGGTGATAAGCAAACTGGTAAAACTACTATTGCCATTGACACAATTATAAACCAGAAAAAAGAAAACGTAATCTGCATCTACGTTGCAATAGGACAAAAGCAGTCTACAGTTGCTCAATTAGTTGAACAACTTGAACGCAGTGGAGCTATGGACTACACAATCGTAGTATCAGCGTCAGCTTCTGACCCTGCTCCACTTCAGTATATAGCACCTTATGCTGGTGTAACAATGGCTGAAGAGTTTATGTGGCAAGGTAAAGATGTACTTATTGTTTATGATGATTTATCTAAACATGCCGTTGCATATCGTGCCATGTCATTACTTCTTAGAAGACCGCCAGGGCGTGAAGCTTACCCAGGAGACGTTTTCTACATCCACTCAAGACTTCTTGAGAGAGCTGCGAAGTTAAGTGATAAGTTAGGTGGAGGTTCAATTACTGCACTTCCAATCATCGAAACACAAGCGGGTGACGTTTCGGCTTATATACCTACAAATGTTATCTCAATCACAGACGGACAGATATTCCTTGAATCGGAACTATTCTTCTCAGGACAAAGACCTGCTGTTAACGTTGGTCTTTCTGTATCACGTGTTGGTGGAGCTGCACAAATTAAGGGTATGAAAAAGGTTTCTGGTAAGATCAAGCTTGAGCTTGCTCAATACAGAGAACTTGCTGCATTCGCACAGTTTGGATCAGATCTAGATAAAGAAACAAAAGCTGCACTTGATCATGGTCAAAGACTGCTTGAAATACTTAAGCAAGGTCAAAATGACACTATGAAAGTAGAAGATCAAGTAATGGTAATATATACTGTATCAAATAAACATCTTATGAGCATTCCAGTTGAACAAGTTAAGAAGTTCGAAACTGAATTTGTTAAGTTTATGAACGATATGTATCCTGAAGTTGGTAATTCAATTAAAACATCTGGTTCAATTGATGAAGCAACTGCTAAGAAGCTTGAAGATTCAATTGCTGAATTTAAAGCTGCTTTTGTAAAGGATATGGAATAATCATAGGCGCTCGCCTAGGAGGGATTTAGATTATGGGTATGGGTACTCGTGACATAAAACGTAAAATAAAAAGCGTTAGCAGCACGAAGCAAATCACCAAGGCGATGGAGCTTGTATCAACTGCAAAGTTAAGAAGAAGTAGAAAGAAGATGGAGGTTACTCGTCCATACTTCAATTCAGTTCTTCAAACAGTTCAAGAAATTATCGAGAGTGAAAAAAGTCTTAAACATGAGTTTATCAATGCAAGAGAGATAAAAAACACTCTTTATATAATAGTTTCTGCTGATAGAGGCTTATGTGGTGGATACAATAACAATGCCATCAAAACTGTTGTACAGGATATTAAAGATCCTAAAAATGCTTCAATTATCACAATAGGTAAAAAGGCTTGTGACTATTTTGAAAAAAGAAATTATAATGTTGTTCAAAAGTATACTTATATTTCAGAAAGTCCAACTTATGAAAATGCTAAGGACATCGCTCGCGTTGCTCTTAAGTTATATTCAGATGAAAAAGTTGATGAAATTAAGTTTGTATATACTGCTCTTTTAAGTACAATTTCTCAAGAGCCAGTTATGCTTCAACTTTTACCTGTAGTCGCTGATAAAAATGCTGTTAAGAAAGTAGAAAAAACTGCTGAAGAGTTTGAATTTGTTTCTTACCAACCATCTCCTGAATTTGTACTTGGAATGATTATACCTAAGTATATAGAAAGTACAATTTACGGTGGAATGGCAGAATCTTCGGCTGCTGAGCAAGCGGCAAGAAGAATAGCTATGGAGAATGCTACTGATAATGCTGAAGATTTAATTTCAAGCCTTACATTAACATATAACCAGGCTAGACAAGGTGCGATAACTCAAGAAATTTCTGAGATTGTTGGTGGAGCGGAAGCGCTTAAATAGGCTTTACGTAAAACTATCA
>JBARWW010000449.1:0-3344 GCA_049647005.1 Acidaminobacteraceae bacterium
GATCCATGGTATCAAAGCGACACCACTCGCGAAGTAATAGTCTATCCGTAGACAATTCTTTCATCAATCTTCCCCCTTCAAATTACTCCACTTCCCCGAGATAAACTTGCCTTTTTTCATGTGCTAAGTATAACTTTACTTTTTCTCTTAGGGCAAGCGGATACATTATGATATCCATCAAATCATCTAACAAAACCCATTCATATCCTGTTTGTGTATTGTCAATTTCACTAGCGATTTCCATATTAATATCACCTCTCAGTTTACACTCAAAAACAAGATCTAATTGATGAAATCCTTCTTTTTGAATAGTAATCTTGTGTTTATCTGCAATGTATTCAAATACAAATGCAATATCACTTACTATTATATATAGTGGAAGATGGTTAGATTTTCCTATCGCATCATGCATATGATAACGCTTCACAAAATCTATGTTATCCAATAAAAAAACTTTGTATAAATCCCTACTGGAATGATCATGACCGATATCCCAAGTTAATTTAAAATTCTAGAACCAATTTGATTCATAAGTTCAAGAACACCTATAACTTCATCCGGATATACTTTTCTGATATTCTTATTCAAGTGATTCTACTTCCATGCTGCTTATTCTTAAGTTAATTTTAATCACTAAATCGCTTGGATATTTCACGTATTCGAGTATTTTAACAGCATTTCTTGAAGTCGCTGTTCCACTACGTAGTTTAAAATCAAATTCAAGTGATTTACTTGAAACATTCTCAGTAAAATAATAGAATTCATAGCCCTTTAACTCGGGCAATATATTTAAATCATGCGTAGCAACTATAACTTTTGTGTTTCCTTCTTCTAAATTATTAAGGATTTCCATCGAAGCTGCATACCTTTCGATTGGATTAGTTCCCTTAAATATTTCATCAATAAGTATCAATGTTGGATACTCGTTATCTTTAAGATCTAGCATTCGCTTAATTGCTTCTGCTTCCATTAAAAAGTAACTTTTTGACTCAAGTATGGTGTCATTAAGACTTATAGAAGTAATTAATCTATAAAACTTTGCTTCATATTTTTTTGCTAGACAGGTACATATACTCTGGGCTAAGATTACATTTAAACCTAATGTTCTAAGGAATGTGGATTTGCCACTCATATTTGATCCAGTAATTGCTATGGCACTCGATATATTGATAGTGTTTGGCACTGGAGCTAGTAATAATGGGTGATACACTTCCTCTGCTACAATATTTTCATAGTTATTATTAAAGTTTGGTTCACAGTACAAAGCCAAATTTTGCCTATATGTAATTACACTTATAGCTGCATCTAAGCTTCCTACATTATCATAAAGTTCATTAATATCAATCTTCAAATTTTGAACTTTTCCAGCAATACTAAAATAACTTATTTCCTTAATCAAAAATGTAATATTGATATAATCAGCAAATAAGTCTAAACCTTCTGCTTTGAAAACAGAAATTTCTTTTTTTGAAATTGATTTGAGCCTATTTGTTATTTGTGATATTTGACTCGCTAACGCAGGTGAAACATCCCTAATTTCATCTATGTTCGATTTACAAAAATTAATGAGTTTTATAGTATATTGTAGAACCTCTAACTGACTTCCGTATTTTTCTTTAAAATTATAATGCAGAAAAATATTGATAGGAAATAAAACAAATATAATCCCAGTTATAGTTGATACACCACTTATAAATAAATTTATAAGAATCATCAAATTTGCTAGAGAAAGTAGTATATGTAAAAGTGACATCCATTTATTTGATTCATATTTTGATTCCATAATTTCTTTAAGATGGTATTTGCAATACCCAACTTTTTCAAATGCTAATTTCATTTTTGAAGTGCTCATAACTGCTAATTCAAGATGATTTATTAAACTTATCCGATTCTTATAGTCACCCACATTATCTAATGGGTTTCTAAGCCATGAATACAATACTTCTTCGCCCGCTGAAGTGCTTGTGTAGTTTATACTTTGAAAAACTGAGTTCATATTCATATCATTCCAAGTTACTTCATCTAGTGTAGATTTACTAGTAGTAGCGTACTCATTTGTTTTTTTTAGATAGTCAAAATCCAACTTTCTAATTTCAGATTTAAGAACTTTGCTTTTTATACCAAATCTAAGTAAATGTTTAAATGTATTATACATACTTCACGTCCCTCTTTTTTTCTTAAAAATTCCGACCATATATTATGCTAAACATCATTATGTAGGCAATTGTTGTTATTACCGTTCCACTAATATACTTAGTTGTTTTCCTTTAACAATTTTTTTGCATAGAATAATTGATTCACTTAACTTATTTTCATCAGTCTTGTCATTAGTGTTTACATTACATATTTTAAAATTATGTTCAAAATCATCTATTTGGATAATTATAAAATGCAAAATAGCAATTAATACTAACGTGTACATAGCGAGTATATTCAATTTGTTAGATTCATGAAAATTATAATCTGCGCCAAATATAGCAAATAGTCTTGGTCCAATGATGGCTAATAGCAACATCGTAACAGCCTTATACTCTATTTGATTAACTTTTATTTCTAAATGATTTCTAATTTCGATTTCCTTAGTTTCATTTACTTGATTTTCCAATTTGATCAACACTCTTTCATTTAAGTTTATTTTTTGGTCCTAATAATAATTGATGAGACTAGAAATTTATATTTCACTAAAAACCCACATCCTTTTTATCTTAACTAAGTTATATTATACCAGTTCGTACCTTTAAAAACACCCTTCACATTTGAGTAAAGGGCGTAGCATTTATAGATTAAATTGCTTCTTTTCCTTCAAAGTCATTTGTTCTTTCAATTTCTCCAAGAAATACGATTTTCTCACTTATCCAGTAAGGATTTTTAGTCAAATTCATATCATAATATTTGCTAAGTTTCTCTTTGCTTACAATACTACCTATATCTTCATTAGCAATACACTTATATTTTAGAGCGTCAGGATGTGATAAAAACTTGGGTCGCTTATACTCTATTTTTTCAATAATTGCTTCAGTATGTAATCTCATTAATGGAACTAATCCCCACGTATGATCAATATGTCCATGCGACATCACTATGTAATTAAGATTGTATAAATATAGCTGCATTTTTACTGCGTTTTTAATAAAAACATCAGAATATTCTGCGTCAAATAATATATTTATACCATCGCTTTCAATATAGTACGATACACCTGGTTCACCTTGGAAATACCTATCGATTAATGTGTTGTTATCAACTAATACATGTAATTTCATATCTCCACATCCCTAATTATATTTTTGCTTAATCCATTTCCCAACTAAGTTTTGCTTGTATTAAACTTCAATACTAGAAAA
>JBARWW010000450.1:0-3682 GCA_049647005.1 Acidaminobacteraceae bacterium
TTTTCTAGTATTGAAGTTTAATACAAGCAAAACTTAGTACTAGAAAATGTACTCTTCACTTTAGAGTGATATACATACGCTATTACAATTCCAATAATTGATGCAAGTATATCTATATGGTCCCATCTAGCCAAACTTAATAGAACATGAACATACTCAATTAAGACAAAAACTGATAAATTTATAGCGCTAATTAGAAATAAATAATTTTTGTTAGCTATCGTCTTAAAAGTTCCTGTTAATAGAGGAACTATATAAAATATAGCAATTAGTGAAAATAATATACTTGGTATAAAATTAGCTACTGAGCCAATGATTAAATCTAGATAAGTATTACCATAATCATATAGTGCTGGTCTATTTAAGTAAAGCAATATGAAAAGACCATAAGAGAGCAATATATATATGGCTAGTCGTTTATAACTTTTATGCTCAAACAATATTGTTTTAATTGATTTAGAATCTATTTTATTCAAATCTTATACCTCCAATAATTGATCGAGCGATAAGTAATTATCTTCATTATTCAAAGTCTATCAAACGTGTATTGCCGCCACCAATGGCGTATAATATTTTCATGTTAGCCTCCAACTTTGTGTTTCTAATTATTATCTAAAGTATCATTCATAATTTTATATATTAAGCAGCTTATTCGCCTAAAAGTGGTAAGTCTTTAAGCAATTTATACTTCATAGCTAGAGATAAACAATGACGTATAGATTTTTCTGGCAGATTTTCATCTACTTTCAATACTATTGCACGATTTCCTTGAAAACATAAGTCATCACTGTATATTTCACGAAATGTTTCTACTAATTTAGTCTTGCAATTAAAAAATATGTAATAGTTTTCTGGTGTTTTAGATTTCCAATCTATACGAATTGGACTTCCACCTTTAACTTTATAACTTGCTTCTCCCCATTTCAAAGTTTCTTCAACATCACCCAAATTTTCTTCATTAGCAATAGATAATATAATGTCACGTAATTTGAAAAGTAATTCGCTGATTTGATCCGTATAGTTACTAATTTTATATTCTACTTCAATATTCATAAATGACACATCCTTATCTATAACATTAAAAAGACCTATTTGACTTTAATTGTACTCCCTACGCTACTTAAAATCACAAATGTTTTCTTTAATAAACACATCCATTTCTTTGATGAGTTGATCCTTATTATTTAAACTTGGATCATCAATTACTTGTGATAGTAAGTACTCTAAAATAATTCCTATACTTTTACCACGGATATTATTCGTATTATAGCGCTCTAAAATATCATGTCCATTAATCGCTAGATCTTTCATCGATAATGCTTGCTCTTCACTTATAATCTTTTTTATTATTTTATCTAGTTCATCTAAATATTTGAGATTTTCTTCCCAAATTAATAGACTTGATGCCAATGAATCTGCTCTAAATAATTCCGTGATTGCTTCTATATTTTCTTTTTTAATTTTATATACAAATCTTCTAACAGATTTTTCGTTTAGAACTGGCCTTCTCATGTGAAACAAAATCAGATCAAGTACATTTTTTTTAATTTTATTGGAGTATCCCAATCTTGAAAGTATATCATCTGCTATTTCAGCAGAGATTTTATCATGAGCGATAAAATGACCAACACATTTTTCATCGATTGTACAGGCTTTTGCTTTTCCAATATCATGAAGTAATGCTGCCAAACGAAGTTCGATTTGTGGTTTTATATTGTCGACAGTGGCACACAAATGTTCAAAAATATCATAACAATGATTTTTATTATTTTGATCAAATCCCACACAGGGTAAAAGTTCAGGAATTATTTGTTTTAGTAAATTTGACCCTAGTAACAATCTAATTCCATAACTTGCTCTCTTTGCTAATAATATCTTAGAAAATTCACTTTGAATTCTTTCCATACTTACACCATTTAAAGATGGATTGTCCTTAATAATTCTAAATGTATCATAATCAATTTCAAATCCCTTTTGTATCGCAAATCTTACGGCTCTTAACTTTCTTAGATTGTCTTCGTCAAAACGGTCGCTTGGATCTCCAACACATTTTATTATTCTATTATTTAAATCATTAATTCCACCATAATAATCAATTATGTTACCATCAATATCCATTGCAAGTGCATTTACTGTAAAATCTCTTCGCATTAAATCCTCTTTTAAAATCTTAGAGTATTTAACTGATTCTGGTCTCCTATTATTTACATACTTAGTTTCTAATCTATAAGTTGTAACTTCATAGACTTCTTTATCTATTACAACGCTAATTGTTCCATATATTTTGCCTGTAGGTATGGATTTATCAAAAATATCCTCAATCATATCAGGAGTAGCATTTGTTGTAATATCAAAATCACTAGGTGATATATCTAATAGATAATCTCTAACACATCCACCTACAAGATAGGCTTCATAGTTATTATCATTTAGTTTCTTTATTATTGATTTTGCATGCTCTATAGTTTGCATTTAGAATGTTCTCCTTTATTTATATGCTTACTATTTTCAACAATTTTTAAGTTTATCCAAAAAAATTTTATCACTCAATGAATTTCACTTAATCTTCATCATAATGTAGATCTCGTCATATTCTAATTAAATTAATAAATAATACTCTTTATTATTTTTTATAAATATTCTATTAATTTCTCTGGATGAAACACTTTTTTTCCTAGCTTAAATTCTTCTGAGTTAATAAGTCTAAACTTACTATTTGTTATATCTCCAGTCATTAATTTACCAACTAGACTTTTAGGATCAATTTCTAGTACAACTTTATAAACTTGTAATATTTCGTGAGCCTTCATACCATCTAACTCAAATATATTCGTTATTGTTTTATATAGTGAATACGTCTCTATTTTGCATCCAATTTCTTCATAAATTTCTCTAACTAACGCATCGTCACTTTCCTCTAAATATTCTATTCCACCACCAGGTAAATGATAATATGTTTTTCCCTGGTACTCTTCCTCAAGGACTAATATTTTTTCTTCTGATTTTATAATAGCTTTAACAGTATTTCTAATTGCCTGCTTTAAATAATCAAATGTTATTAGCTCAGATTCATAATACCTCTCTTGAAATTCTGTTAAAGCAATTATTTGATCTTTGCTATAACTATTCAAGTTTTTTGCAACAACTAATTTATCCTCATTATCATTTGATCTAATTATAACACCAATAACTTTACCTTCATACTCAGCTAAAGGTTCAAATTCACCTAAAACATAAGCGTCAATTTCATCACCATCACCGGCAAGAGTACCTTCAATATACCCATAATTTACTGGATATATTAAGTCATATCTCGGATGTTTTGTTCCTAGTTGTCTATCCATTTTAACTTTTACAGTTTTGCCCAAATAGTTAATCATGATACTTCAATCCAATATCTTTGTGTAACTCTGTCTCCTTCAAGCAGCTCATTTTCTAGTTTTCCACCATTATTTATAATTGTCTTCATTGATCCAATGTTCTCTTTATCACATGTTAATAATGCTCTATCCATTTCCATATTTAAGCATTCTCCTAATGCAATTGATAACATTTCTGTTGCATATCCTTTTTTTCTTTCTGATTTTCTAACACTATAACCTATATTTCCACCATGTATGTATAAAAAGTCGTTAAGTATATGACGTATACTTATTATTCCAACTAATTTATTATCCTCAAG
>JBARWW010000451.1:0-1946 GCA_049647005.1 Acidaminobacteraceae bacterium
GGGTAAGTAACAACTCGCTAGCAAGTGGACTAAGTAATGACGCTGTTGAAGGTCTTGATAAGATAACAGATGGATCGCATCAACTTAAAAAAAATATGCCTAAATTTGAAGGTGCGGTTACACTCCTAAGTAAATACTCAGGTTACTTAAACCAAAATGTTGAAAAACTAAATGAAAAGGTGCCTGATTTAGAACAAGGTATGGCACTTATAGATGATAATGTAGTTAAATTAAATAGTGGAGTTTTAAAGCTTCACGGTGCATCAGAAAAAATGCTTGAGGGTGCTAAGGAACTAAACGAAAAAGTACCTGATCTTCAGATTGGTATTGAATTAATAGGTGAAGGTAGTAGTAAGATAGAAGATGGAATTATAAAGCTTCACTCAGCTTCAGGAACTTTAAATGATGGTGTTGCGACTTTAAACAGCAAAATGCCAGATTTGATTGATGGTGTTAATGCAATTTATGATGGCACTGGAACACTTGCAAGTCAACTTAGTGAGGGCTCTGATAAGATAGCAGACGCTGTAGTAGTTGATGGAAACGCAATGTCTGCCTATATTGCAAATCCAGTTGTGGTTGAATCGAATGCAATATTTGGTGTTGAAAACTATGGAACAGGATTTTCTCCTTACTTTATAGCACTAGCTCTTTGGGTTGGAGCACTTACAATGTTCTTTATAATCCCTGATACTAGAAAAGAAGGTGATTCGGCTAGAGACTATATATTTGGAAAGTACTTTACGTACGCAACTGTTGGTATTATACAAGCGGTTATCTTGAGTATAGTAATTCTTGCAATTGGTCTTAAACCTACGAATTATATAATCTACTTTATGTTTAACATAATGTTGTCACTAGTATTTATAGCAATTATGCAGTGTTTGATATATTTATTCGCAGATGCGGGACGACTTGGAGCAACGATATTTTTACTACTCCAGTTAACTTCTTCTGGTGGAACATTCTCTGTAGAACTAGTACCTATGTTCTTCCAAAAGGTAAGTCCATTTATGCCATTTACATATGCTGTTAACGGACTTCGTGAGATTATTTCAGGTATAAATAATGCAGTACTATTTAAATCAACATTTGTGTTAGTAATGATACAAGTACTTGCACTTCTAGCATTATACTTTGGAATTAACTATAAAGATAAATTAGAGAAAATCAAGGCAAATAAATCAGAAGAAAATTTAAGCCCTGCGACTGACTAAGTTAATATAAGGAGATGTATTATGAAATATTTAAAAAAAGTACTATCTATAGCTATGGGAATGCTCTTAGTTTCATCACTTAGCACACTAAATTTTTCAGAAAAAAGCACATCAAATGTTGAATCTTCGAAAGATGAAATAGCGGTAGAAAAAGTAATCACGGCAAATGAAAATACTGTTAATTTTACTGATGCGAATTTTGAACTTGCGATTAGAGATATTATAAAAAAACCCAAAGGAGTTATATATAAGTCAGAGGTAAAGCATATTCTTGAACTTGAACTTGTTAATAAAAATATTAATAATATTGATGGTATTGAGTCCTTTGAGTATATTAAAAAGATTGATTTAAGTTTTAATAAAGTATCAGATCTTACAAAGCTAAAAGATCTAAAGATGCTTGATGAATTAATACTACATTCAAATAAAATTGAAAGATTAGAAGGTATAGAAGATTTGACTAGACTTAAAACTCTTATTGTTTCAAATAATGAGATAAGAAAGATATTTGAGTTAGATAAGTTAAGTCACCTTGAAAGACTATACCTAGATAACAATATGATCAGTGATTTATCACCACTTAGAAAGCTTGGTCTTGTAAAAGATGCTAATTTTTCAAATAATGCAATTTCCGATATAGAAGATATTAGATATTTATACCGTGTTGAGAATCTAGATTTATCAAATAACCTAATTTCTGATTTGAGTGGAATGGGATATCTTAGAAAG